>PXTN01000067.1:0-4947 GCA_003022565.1 Bacteroidetes bacterium QS_3_64_15
CCAAATCCGGCGCGCACCCAAACCACCGTGCAGTTTGCGGTGCCGGGACAGCAGAAGGTGGCTCTGAAGCTCTACGACGTGATGGGGCGGGAGGTGCGCCCCCTCGCCCGCGGCCCGCAGGAGGGACGCACCGAGATGCGGGTCGGGCTCTCCGACCTGCCGAGCGGCATCTACTTCCTGCGCCTACAGGCCGGCGGCACGACGAAGACCCAGAAGATGACCGTCGTGCGGTAGCAGCCCCGCTACAGCGGGCCGGCTTTTTCCTATCGAATTCGCTCAACGCGTCAATCGTACTCGGTTCTTCCAAACGGAGCCGGGAATTTCACTCTTTACACGTTCCCCCTACACACCTTCAGTGACAAGTCATGACCGACCGACGCTTGCGTCTTTCGTTTTCGGTTCTTCTCCTGACCCTCGCAGTGACCGCCGTGCACCCCGGGCACGCCCAGCAGGCCCCGTTTAACCACAGCGGCTTCAACCTGGCGCCCGTCTCGGAAGGTGCCTCCGACGTTGGCGACATCGACGACGACGGGGACCTGGACCTCGTCGTCGCCGGAAACGAAAACGCCAGCCGGGGCGAGACCACGAAACTCTACGAGAACGTCGACGATGGAGCATTCGCTGAAGTCGACGTCGATCTTGCGGGCGTAGTGTCCGGCACCACCGACTTTTTCGACGCCGACGGGGATGGGGATCTCGACCTCCTCATTACGGGGGAGCAGGGGTTTTCGCCGAGCGCAACCCTGTACGAGAACGACGGCAGCGGGAACTTCTCTGAAGCCGGCGATGCAGGCCTCGCGGGGCTCCTGGGAAGCGCGGTGGCGATTGGGGACATCGATGGCGACGGCGCCCCCGATCTCGTCCTCGCGGGTTCGAACAGCTCCTCCATAACCCTCTACGAAAACGACGGCGACGGCACCTTTTCTGCGGTCGGCGATGCCGGGCTCACGGACGTAGACCCCGCCGGACTGGACGTTGCCGATGTAGACGACGACGGCGACTTGGACCTCATTCTGACCGGAGAAGACGAGAATGATAACGATACGGCCACCCTGTATGAAAACCAGGGGGACGGGAGCTTCGTCGAAGCAGGCGAAAGCTTCGAGAGTCCTTCTAGGGCCGGATCCCCTCGGTTTGCCGACGTCAACGGGGACGGCGCCCCCGATCTCGTTCTAGCGGATCAGAGCAGCGTTCTCGACGCCACGACCCTCTACGAAAATGACGGCGAGGGAAGCTTCTCCGAGGACCAATATGCCGGAATTGACGACGTAGACGGACAGGTCGGGTTTGCGGACGTCGACCTCGACGGGGACCTTGACCTGGTGAACACCGGTGATCCGGGGAGCTCAGATCCGGGAGTCACCTTCTACGAAAACGACGGCCAGGGGAACTTCTCCGCCCTCGAATCCAACATTGTGGGCGTATCCGGAGGGTCGCTGAGCATCGGGGATGTCGACGGCGACAATGACCCGGACCTGCTCCTCACGGGAGAGGATCCCTTCTTCGACGCCTCGACGCGGCTGTACGTAAACCGCACGAATCAAGAACCTCCGAATCGCGCGCCCCAGGTGGGCCGGTCCCCGTCGCCCGGTACGACGGCCGCGGGCCTGGTGGCCTCCACCACCGTCGAAATTGGGGATCCGGACGGAGATGCCGTGAGCCTCAGCCTGACCCAGGACGAATCGGACGCGGGGGCGTCCTTCAACGACGAAGGGGGCGGGCTGGGCACGTTCGAGTTCTCCCCCAATCGGAACGATGCCGGGACGGAGGTGCCCTTCACCGTGGAGGCGTCGGACGGAGAAGGCGAAACGGCGTCGGTTTCCTTCTCCGTCAGCGTCCCAGACGTCTTTGCCGCCGCGGATGCGGGCCTGACGCCCCTTAGCTCTAGTTCTTCCGACTTTGGCGACGTCAACGGCAACGGGACCCAGGAGCTTGTCGTCACTGGTAACAGCAATACCAGGCAGGCCCTTCTCTACGAATACGATGGCCAGGGCGGATATGCCCCCATGGAGGCCGGCTTCGACGGCGTGTTTAGCGGCTCCTCCGACTTTGCCGACATCGATAACGACGGGGATCTCGACCTCCTGGTCACCGGAAACGGCCGTTATAAAAGTCCGACTGCCACGCTCTACGAAAACGACGGAGACGGGAACTTTTCGGAGCTGAACACGGACATCGACGAGGTTCGGTTCGGCACCGACGCCGCCTTTGGCGACGTGGACGACGACGGGGACCTCGACCTCGTCGTGATTGGGTCCGACGACAATTATGACAAGACTTCGACGTTATACCTTAACGACGGCACGGGCAGTTTCTCCAAGGCCGGCGAAAGCCTGGAGGGCATTGGGCAGGGCGCCGCAAAATTTGAGGACGTGGACGACGACGGCGACCTCGATCTTCTTCTCGTCGGGGCTTACGGAGGAGCTACGGCGACGATCTACGAAAACGACGGGACCGGGTCGTTCTCCGACATGGGGGCCGGGCTTCAGGGAGCGTACCGAAGCTCCGCTGCCTTCGGCGACGTCGAGGGCGACGGGGATTCTGACCTCGTGATTGCCGGACGAGTTTCAAGGTCCCCCAGCATTTCTCTCTACACGAACGACGGCGACGGAACCTTCACCGAGCGAAGCATTGGCGCGGCGCCCCTTGACAGGGCCGCCGTCGAATTTGGAGACGTGGACGACGACGGCGATCCCGACCTCCTCGCCGCCGGGGAAAACAAGGACGGGGAGAGTGTGATGGCGGTCTACGAAAACGACGGGGCGGGCCACTTCTCCGATCTCGGTGCGGGACTTACCGTCGGGGCCGCGGGCGGCGCCGTGAGCATCGGCGACGCGAATGGGGACGGCAACTACGACGTGGCCGTGACGGGAGATCGCGCCGGGGACATCAGCGCCGGGGAGACCAAACGCGGGGGGACGACGCTCTACGAACCCCTCCGCGCCGACGCGGTGAGCGCCTCCGCGTCAACGTCCGTCGGTGGCGACGGCAGCGTGGACTTCGGAGATACGGGCGTGGACATCAACTTCACCGGCACGAGCGGATCGGGGTCGGTCCTCGTGAAGAAACTCGACACCCGCCCGAGGGGAACGCGGGGCATCCCGGAGGACAACGTGAGCACCTATCGCTTCGTGATTGGGGCCAGCGGTGGGTTGACCTTCGATGAGGCCGCGGTGCGCTTCGACACGGGGACGCTCGCGGGCGCAAGCGACGCGAGCAACGTCACGGTCTACAGCCGTCCCGTCCAGGCAGAGGGGTCGTTCACGGAGTTGCCCACCAGCGTCGAGTCTGGCGATCTGGTTGCCACGGCCAACTCGTTCAGCGAGTTTGTCCTGGCGTCCGACTCCGAGCCGCTTCCCGTCGAGATGGCCGGCTTCGAGGGGGCCTTCACGGAAGGGGGCGTCCGGCTCACCTGGCGCACCGCCTCGGAGACGAACAATGCCGGGTTCGAGGTGCAGCGAAAGGCGGCCGGCGATCCGAAGGCGGCGTGGACGGAGGTCGGATTCGTCGAAAGCAAGGCCTCCAGTGGCACGACGAATGAGCCCCGGAGCTACCGCTTCGAGGACGGGGAGGTGCCCTTCGGGGCCGACATGGTGGAGTACCGCCTCCGTCAGGTCGACACGGACGGACGCTCGGCGCTGACCGATCCGGTCCAGGTTGAGCGGACCGTGAGGCAGCTCCGGCTCCAGAGGCCTCTCCCCAACCCGGCTCGCGAGCAGGTGACCGTCCGGTTTGCCGTGCCGGAGCGGCAAGAGGCCGCCCTGCGCCTCTACGACGTGATGGGGCGTGAGGTGCGCACCCTCGCCCGCGGCCCGCAGGAGGGACGCACCGAGATGCGGGTCGGGCTCTCCGACCTGCCGAGCGGCATCTACTTCCTGCGCCTGCAGGCCGGCGGCACGACGAAAACCAAGAAGATGACGGTCGTGCGGTAGATCCTACCGGCGTTGGCCCTGCGTCTCGGGCGCGCTCGAGGCGCGGTGCTCGGTTGCGGAAACACACCCCCCATACGCAAAACGCCGGGGCCTCCAGCGAGGAGGCCCCGGCGCTATTTTTGGGGAGTTCCGGGCGAGACGAGCGCGCCGGGCCCGACGCGGACGCCTGTACGGGCTAGAACGTCTCCAGGTAGCGGTCGAGCTCCCACTGCGAGACCGACGCGAGGAACTCGGTGTACTCCTGCGTCTTGGCCTGCACGAACTTCTCGCTCACGTGCGGCCCCAGGGCGTCAAGGATCACGTCGTCCCCCTGCAGGGCCGCCACGGCCTGCCCCAGCGTGCTCGGGAGCGTCTCGATGCCGCGCTCCTCGCGGTCCGCCTCCGTAAACTCGTAGATGTTTTCGCGGACGGGATCGGGGGCGGCGTTCCCCTCCTCGATGCCGTCGAGCCCCGCATGCAGCATCGCGGCGAGGGCCAGGTAGGGGTTGCACGAGGGGTCCGGGCAGCGGAACTCGATCCGCGAGGCGGCGGGAATGCGGGCGGCCGGCTTGCGCACCAGCGCCGACCGGTTCACGTCCGACCACGCGATGTAGATGGGCGCCTCGTAGCCCGGGACGAGCCGCTTGTACGAGTTCACGATCGGGTTCGTCACGGCGGCGATGGCCGGGGCGTGCTCCAGGAGCCCGCCGAGGAACTGGTAGGCGGTGTCGCTCAGGTCGAACTCGTCGTCGCCGTCGTGGAAGGCGTTCTCCCCGTCCTCGAACAGCGAGAGGTGCGTGTGCATGCCCGAGCCGTTGATGCCGGCAATGGGCTTGGGCATGAAGGTGGCGTGCACGCCGTGTAGCTCCGCCGTCGCCCGAACCACCGAGCGGAAGGTGGCGATGTTGTCCGCCGTGGTGAGCGCATCGGCGTACTTAAAGTCGATCTCGTGCTGGCCGGTGGCGACCTCATGATGGCTGGCCTCCACCTCGAAGCCCATTTCTTCGAGCGTGTAAATGACCTCCGCCCGGATCTC
>PXTN01000067.1:5033-21018 GCA_003022565.1 Bacteroidetes bacterium QS_3_64_15
GAAGGGCTCGCCGGTGGAGGTGTTGATTACGTCGCAAATGAGACGGGCCGACACGGTATCGTCGCCGCGTCGGCTCCGCCAGGGCAGGACGGCGAACGTGTCCGGGTCCGGATCCAGGCGCATGTCCGACTCTTGGATGCGGACAAAGCCCTCGATGGAGGACCCGTCGAAGTAAATGCCTTCCTCGAAGGCTTTCTCGGCCTGATGGGCCGGCACGGAGACGTTTTTGACCGTCCCCAGAATGTCGGTGAACTGCAGGCGCAGGAAGTCCACGCCTTCGGCCTCAATTTGCTCAAGGGCGTCGGTTTTGGTTGGCATTGAGTGGGCAAGAGGTTGGTTCGAGAAGTACGGAGTGAGAGAAAAGCGGTCGGAGTGGCCTCCCCTAGTCGTCGGAGGGGTCGGCGTCGTAGTCGTAGAGCTCCATCGGCTCGGTGGGCACGGTGCGCGTCTCTTTGAAGGTGCTGAGCACGATGCTCGTGGTGGTCTTGCTCACGCCGGGAAGGGCTTGAATCTCGGACAGAAAGCGTTCCAGCGCCGTCGTGTCCGAGGTGCGCACCTTCATCACGTGCGACCCGGCGCCCGTGATGGAGTGCAGCTCCAGCACGTGGTCCATGTCTTTGACCTCCTCCACGAAATCGTCGTAGTGCTCCGACCCGTCGACGGACACGCGAATGAAGGCCGTAATGTCGAGCCGCAGGCGCTTGGCGTCGACGACGGCCGTGTACCCTTCAATGACGTCCCGTTCTTCGAGCTTGCGCATGCGCTCGCTGACGGCCGAGATCGAGAGATCGACCTCGTCGGCCACGTCGCTGCGCTTCATGCGCCCATTGCGCTGGAGCAACTCCAGAATCTTTGCGTCGATTTCGTCGAGGCGTTTCGACACGAGCAATTTATCCTATTTCTTTTTGTCTCGGGCCTACACTACCTTATTTTCTTTGGTTTGTCAAGCGCTCTAGACAAATAATTTTGCAGAACGCGTAAAATCTGCGGGCGGAAGCGCTTTCTACACGGACGGTTCATGCCGCCTACAGGCCGGAAGCGGTTCCGAACGAGAAGGGCCTCCACTCGTAGAGGCCACCGCGTTGCGTCCCGCTCAGGTGCTCCCTCATTTCCGGAGGGACCCGCCATCATGAGCGTAAGAGTCTGTTTTGATTTTGGGTCGGATCGCGAGAGCGCGAATTGACGGGGCGATTTGCAGCCCGTCAAGGCCGCTCGGAGCCCGAGAGATAAATTAAAACAGACTCTAAGGCGACGCGCCCCATCGGAAACCAACACACGGGACTCCGTAGAACGCTCTTCGCCGAACGCTCCGGCACCGCACACTCACGCTCATCCCCTCCCACTGGACGCTTCCCGAGCGCATGTCTCGCATTCTGGTCACCGGTGCCAACGGCCAGATTGGCAGCGAGCTCGTCGAGGTGCTGCGCGAGCGGCACGGCCCCTCTCAGGTGGTCCGGCTCGACCTGAAGCCGCCCCCCGCCCCGAACGGGCGTCCGCCGGATGCTCCCTTCGAAGTGGCCGACGTGCGCGACCGGGACGCCCTGGCCGACGTTCTCACGCGCCACAAGGTGGACACGGTCTACCATTTGGCGAGCCTGCTCTCAGCGACCGGCGAACAGCATCCCGACCGCACCTGGGAGGTGAATCTCGGGGGGCTCAAAAACGTCCTTGACCTCGCCCAGACGCATGATCTTCAGGTCTTCTGGCCCAGCTCCATTGCCGTCTTCGGCCCGTCGACGCCGAAGATCGACACGCCCCAGGATACCGTGCTCGACCCCGCGACGATGTACGGCGTGACGAAGCGGAGCGGCGAGCTGCTGTGCCAGTACTACCACCGTCGCTACGGCCTGGACGTGCGGAGCCTGCGCTACCCGGGCCTCGTGAGCTACAAGACGGCGCCGGGCGGCGGCACCACCGACTACGCCGTCGACATGTTCACGGCGGCCGCCGAGGGACGCGACTACACCTGCTTCCTGGCCCCCGACGCGCGCCTGCCGATGATGTACATGCCCGACGCCATTCAGGCCACGCTCGATCTGATGGACGCCCACAGCGACGCCCTGTCGGTGCGGGACAGCTACAACGTCGCGGCGTTCAGTTTCGCCCCGCAGGACCTGGCCGCCGCCCTCCAGCGCCGCCGCCCCGGGTTCTCGTGCACCTATGAGCCGGACAGGCGTCAACAGATCGCCGACACCTGGCCCGCCTCGGTGAACGACGAGGCCGCGCGCGCCGACTGGGGCTGGACCCCCGACTACGACCTCGACGCAATGACGGACGACATGCTTGCGCACTTGGGAGCGGGCGAAAGGGTGAGGGGGGGAGAGGGAGAATGGGAGAGTGGGGGTATGGGGGAACGGGAGAGCGGGAACGTGGGAACGTGAGCGAGGCTGCCTTTCCTGCTCGGTGACCTGCACCCATTCGCCCTTTCTCCCATTCGCCCCTTCCCCCACTCCGTCTTCTTCCGGCTTGCCCCTTGAATCCACCTGCTCACATAGAACCCGACTCAACCCGCAAAATCGCCATGCCGATGACCGACACCGTCGCGTCTGATTTCCGAGAGACCCTACAGGAAATCAAGAACGCCGGCACCTACAACGAAGAGCGCGTCATCACCTCGCAGCAAGACGCCGACATTGAGGTCGAGGGCGGCCGGCACGTCATCAACTTCTGCGCGAACAATTACCTCGGCCTCGCCAACCATCCGGAGATCATGGAGGCCGCCAAGCGGGGCGTGGACCGCTACGGCTTCGGCGTCGCCAGCGTCCGCTTCATCTGCGGCACCCAGTCGGTGCACAAGGACCTGGAGCACGCCCTGTCGGACTTCCACGATACCGACGACACGATCCTCTACAACTCGTGCTTCGACGCCAACACGGGCCTCTTCGAGACCCTGCTCGGCGAGGACGACGCCATCCTCAGCGATGAGCTGAACCACGCCTCCATCATCGACGGCATCCGGCTCTGCAAGGCCGACCTGCACGTCTTCGACCACAGCGACATGGACGACCTGGAGGCGAAGCTGCAGGCCGCCCAGGACGCCGAGAAGCGCATGATCTGCACCGACGGCGTCTTCTCGATGGACGGCGACGTGGCAAAGCTCGACGAGATCTGCCGCCTGGCCGACGCGTACGACGCCCTCGTGATGGTCGACGAGTGCCACGCCACCGGCTTTATGGGCGAGGAAGGCCGCGGCGCCAGCGAGGCGAAGGGCGTGCTCGACGAGGTCGACGTCATCACCTCCACGCTCGGCAAGGCCCTGGGCGGCGCTACCGGCGGCTTCACGACGGGCCGGCAAGAAATTATCGACGTTCTGCGCCAGCAATCGCGTCCGTACCTCTTCTCCAACGCCATCGCCCCGATGATCGCCAACGCCAGCCTGAAGGTGCTGGAGATGCTGCAGACGAGCGGCGAGCGGCGGGAGACGATCTGGGAGAACGCCCGCTACTTCCGCAGCGAGATGGAGGCCCGCGGCTTCGACCTCAAGCCGGGCGACCACCCCATCGTGCCCATCATGTTCCACGACGCGAAGACGAGCGGCGCGGTGGCCGACGAGCTGCTCGACCGGGGCATCTACGTCATTAGCTTCAGCTACCCCGTGGTGCCGACGGGCGAGGCGCGCATCCGCGTGCAGATGTCCGCCGCCCACTCGAAGGACCAGCTCGACCGCGCCATCGACGCCTTCACCGAGGTGGCCCGCACGCACGGCGTCATTTAGCCCCCCGCACGACGGCGCCGGAACCGCGCCGCGTCCCCTCCAGTGTAGGCCGCCCAACGTTCAATCCTGAGACTGCGGTATCGTCATGAAGTCCAAACTCACCCTGCGGCTCGACGAGGACCTCAAGGAGCGCGCCGAGCAACTTGCGGACCGTCGGGGCACGACGGTCTCGAAGATCATGGAGGAGCATCTCCGCGTTCTGCTCCACGAGGAAACGGGCCGCTCGGAGGGCAAAGAGGCTGACTCGATGGACTCGGACGCAAGGGCCTCCGAATCGCTCAACACGGTGCCCTCCGACCTCCCACCCCGCACGCAGCGCATGCTCGACGAGATTGGCCCGGCGACCGAATCGCTCGACCTGGATGAGGACACCCGGGCCTGGGTGGAGGCGGCCCATGAAAAACACAAGTAACGCCCGTGACAGTCCGCTGGAGCTGCTTCGACGGCTCGCTGAATGAGGAACCTCCCTCTCAGCACGATTCTCTTCCACCACTCTCCCTCATACACTCGTTTCACCTTCGATGTGCCCTCGCTTTCTGCGACGATTTCTGCCGAGCCTCTGTGCCCTGCTCCTTCTCGCGAGCCTCGCCCTCCCAGCACAAGCCCAGAACACGAAGGACTCCCCACTTAAACGCCCCCTCCCCCCCGACACCGCAATCGCGGCCACCGACCGCGTGACGGTGAAAGGGGAGGAGATCCCCTACGAGGTGACCACCGGCACACAGCCCGTCTACGGAGAGGACGACTCGGCCGTCGCCGCCCTCCACTACACCTACTACCGGCGCACCGACGTGGACGATGAGACGCGGCGCCCGCTCATGATCTCGTTCAACGGCGGCCCCGGGTCCGGCTCGCTCTGGATGCACCTCGGCTACACCAGCCCCAAGCGTCTTCGCATCAGCGATGAGGGCTTTCCCACCCAGCCCTACGGCGTGCAGGACAACCCCCACTCCATCATCGACGAGGCGGACATCGTCTACGTCAACCCCGTCAACACGGGCTTCTCGCGCATCCTCAACGACAGCGTCGACCGCGAACAGTTCTTTGGGGTGACCGCTGATGTGGAGTACCTGGCGGGCTGGATCGACACGTTCGTCTCGCGGCACGACCGCTGGCGCTCGCCGAAGTACCTGATCGGGGAAAGTTACGGCACCACCCGCGTGGCGGGGCTGGCCGGGAAGCTGCAGAACAGTCACTGGATGTACCTGAACGGCGTCATCCTCGTCTCCCCCACCGGCCTCGGGCTGGAGCCGGCCGGCCCCTCGCCCCGTTCCGAGGCGCTCAAACTGCCGTACTACGCGGCTACGGCGTGGCACCACGACCAGTTGCCGAGTGACCTCCAGAGCCGGGATCTGCAGGACCTGCTGTCGGAGGTGGAAAACTACACGATCGAGGAGTACATCCCGGCCGTCACGCGCGGGGGCTTTATCGACGACGGTCGCCGACAGGACCTTGCCCGACAAGTGGCGCGCTACTCCGGCCTGTCAGAGTCGTTCGTGCGTGATCACAATCTTGCGGTCCCCGCCTCCGCGTTCTGGAAAGAGCTCCTCCAAGATGAGGGGTACACTGTTGGGCGCCTCGATTCTCGCTATCAGGGAGTGGACACGAAAAATGCGGGAGACGAGTACGACTACCCGGCGGAGCTCACGTCGTGGAACCACGCGTTTACGCCTGCCATCAACCAGTACCTTCGCAGCGAGCTCGGCTTCGAGACGGACCTCAAATACAACGTCTTTGGCCCGGTGCGACCGTGGGAGGACGACAACAATGATACGGGCGAGCAGCTGCGCGAGGCGATGGCACAGAATCCATACCTGCACGTGATGGTGCAGTCCGGCTACTACGACGGCGCCACGGACTACTTCTCGGCCAAGTACGTGATGTGGCAGCTCGGCACGCGTGCGGCGCTGCGCGACCGGCTTCGCTTCGAGGGCTACCGCAGCGGGCACATGATGTACCTGCGCGAGGAGGATCGGGGGACCGCGAACGACCACCTCCGCTCGTTCATCGAGAGCTCGATTCCGGAGGCAGGTACGCCCGCCACGTACGGGCAGTAAGTGTGGACGGATGGACGACGGAGGCGGATCTGCATTGATCGCTTCGACCGGTGTTGCGGGCGGCGCATGGAACAGCGGCGAATTTTTTTCGCGGGCCGAAGCTCCCTCTACACCGAAAACGGAACTCCCCCCGGCTCCACTCCGTGGGCACGTCTGCGAACAGAAGGGCCCGTAGCTCAATCGGTAGAGCACCGACCTCATAAGTCGATGGTTGTGGGTTCGAGCCCCGCCGGGCCCACCCCTCCCGAGTGGTCTCTGTCTTCCCTCCGGCCACTCGCCTGTATGCTCCGTTCCATTCAGCACATCGAGGGGAAGCGGTCGGACGCGACGGCTGCGCTTTTCTTGTCGTTTTTCCCAGCTCAACCGCTCCTTCCATGGACCCTTCTCAGCGAACCTCCACCGGTAACGGCTCCGCCGAGCAGCCCTTCTCGTGTCCCGAATGCGACCGCACGGTCGGGCACGCGAACGTGCTCACGGGCGACTTTGCGTTCGAGGACGTCACGCCCAAAACGACTCGCCCCGACGGGACGCCGGAGTTCCAGGAGACGGAACTGGACAGCGGCCCCCAGAAGGCCATTGAACTGCGGTGCGACTTCTGCGGGGAGGAGTTTATGCTCGGGGTTGAGACCGGCGAGGAGAATTGAGGAAGGCCCTCAGCGCGGCGGCAAGTCGGGGCCGGACCTCTGTCGGGATCGTGGCCCTGTGGAGATCGTTGCAGCCGTTCTACATTGATGATGGTTTACAGTATTGAGGATGCGCGAAGGAGTGGGCGTACCAGAGCCTCCAGACAAGGAACCGACAGGTTCCAACAGGAAGCATCTCGGGTGAGAAGAACCGACAGGTTCTGCATCCGAGTAGCTGACAAAGGACCTAACGGTTCGTATGGCACTGCCCACAAAGCGGAAGCTGCTTTTTTGTGTAATCCGGTGAGAAGACAACTGCTGCATGTCAAGTCGCTTTGCTGATCCGTGAGAGGCGGGCTGACCCGCCAAGAATCTCCTCGCGTTAGCGAGGGGAGTGTCAATCGTCCACATCCGGGCGTGACTCCTCGGCCTCGAAGCGCTCGATGCCGGCAACGGACGCGGCCTCGTAGACGGGCTCAAGGGGCTCGAGGAGCGGCTCGCTGGTGCGCCAGAGCGGAAACGTGCTCAGCTGTTTCGGCAGCGGAGCGTGCGAGGACGGTGCCTCCACCGCGCCGTAGACATCATCGGTCACCTTTAACCTTCAACCTTCCCTCCTTCAACCGACCCGTGCCGCACCGCCAGCAGGCTCCCCACCGCCAGGTTGATAACCGTCCCGATCACCGTGTACCAGGGCCAGCCAATCGTGCGCAGGTTCGCCTCCTGTACGAACGCGTCTGATGGGTTCAACACGAAGAGCCACCCCTCCGACGGGCTGTGCCACACGCCGAAGATGATGAGCACCATGGCCCCGATGGACACGACGAAGGCCGCGAGCGCGTCGACCTGCCGCGTCCCCTCGTGCCACAGGCCGAGCAAGAACGCCCCCAGTAGCCCCCCGTACGTGAAGGAGGCAATCGACAGGCCGAGCTCCACCACGGGATTGTTGCTGTCCTGAAAGAGGCTCGCGAAGCCGATGAAGACGACGCCCCAGAACAGCGTGAGGAGGCGCGAGACGAGCAGGCCCCGATCCGCGTCCATCGAGTGCCCCGAGATGCGCTCGTAGAGGTCGTTCACCGAGGAAGAGGCCAGCGCGTTGAGCGAGGAGGAGAGCGAGCTCATGGCCGCCGCCACGATGCCCGCCAGTATGAGCCCCGAGAGGCCCGCCGGTAGGCCCTCGATGATGTACTTGGGAAACACCTCGTCGCTGCGCTGAAGCCCGAGCGCCTCGACGGTCGCCCCGTCGTAGTGCGCCCACAGCAGTAGACCCACCCCGAGGAAGAGGGCGAACTGTACCATCACGACCACGGCACTCCCGACAACGGCTTTTTGGCTATCCCCCTCGTTGCGGCAGGCCAGCAAGCGCTGCACGATGAGCTGGTCGGTGCCGTGGGAGGCCATCGAGAAGACCGCCCCGGCGAGAACCGCCGTGCCGAGTGTATAGGGCATCGTGAACCAGCGGCCTAGCGAATGCTCGAAGCCGAGGTCGAGGAGATTCGTCTTCCCCGCCTCCACCGCCGTCGCCCACCATTCGGGAGGCACGTCGCCCAGCAGAAAGAAAATTGCGGCCAGGGCCCCACCCACGTAGAGCCCCATCTGCACCACGTCCATCCACACGACCGCCCTGATGCCCCCGACCAGCGTGTAGAGGGCCGTTACCGCGCCGATAATGAGGATGATGTGGACGTAGGTCATCTCCAGCCCTGCCATGTCGGCAATCACCTTAAGCGGAATGGCCGTGGCGAAGAGGCGCACCCCGTCGGCCAGCAGGCGCGTGACGAGGAACGTCACCGATGCGGCCCCGCGCATGGTGTTGCCGTAGCGATTGCCAAGGAAGGCGTAGGCCGTCTCCAGCTTGCCGGCGTAGTAGCGCGGCAGAAAGTAGACCCCCACGAGGATGCGCCCCGCCAGATACCCAAGCGTAATCTGCAGGAAGGTGAGAGAGCCCCCGTATGCCACCGCCGGCACCCCCACCACCGTGAGTGTGCTCGTCTCCGTGGCCACCACCGAAAAGCACACCGCCCACCACGGCAGGTTGCGACCGCCGAGGAAATAGTCCTCCGTCGACTGCTGGCTCCCCCCCGCCCAGATGCCAAAAACAGCAACACCGACCAGATAGGCGGTGATGACGACGAAATCCAGCGTCGTGAGCATGAGCGGGGGGCTCGTGTTCTTGGAGGCAAAAAAGAGAGGAGCCACGCAGTCGCCCGACTCCCCCGACGTGCGAAGGAATTCCCTCAAACTCCGGACGCCCCCGTCGCCCGCACTGCTGCGCACCTACTCCAACTCGCGCAGCCAGATGTTGCGGTACCGGACGGCCCCGTCGCCATGGTCCTGAAGCCGAAGCGGCAGGCGAGCCGCGTGCTCTTCGTACGGCGGCCGGTCGTGGTGGGCCGTAGGTCCTGTGAGCCCGACCCGATCTTGTACGAGCACCCCGTTGTGATAGACCGTCACGCGGGCCGGTGTCACCACCGAGCCATCCTTGTCGAAGTGAGGGCGCCGAAATACGATGTCGTACGTCTGCCATTCGCCGGGCGGTCGCGTGGCATTGGCCAGGGGCGGGTACTGACCATAGAGGGCCGCCGCCTGACCGTCGGGGTACGTCGGGTTCTCGTAGGAGTCGAGCACCTGCACCTCGTAGGTGCCCATGAGAAACACCCCGCTGTTGCCCCGGCCCTGCCCGGAGCCCGTCACCGACGGGTTCGTCATCCATTCGAGGTGGAGCTGCACGTCGCCGAACGCCTCTTTCGTCCGGATGTCGCCCCGCCCCGTATCTACCTCGACGTAATTCTCCCGAAGGGTCCACGAGGCCGATTCGCCGTCTGGGTGCTCCCAGGCGTCAAGATTATCCCCATCGAAGAGGACGATGGCGTCCGACGGGGCGGGCTGCGGTGCATCCGGAGCCGGGCCGGGATTTACGACGGGCGGCTGCGCCCGAGTCGTATCGTGGATCTTCCAGTACACGGGAGTGCGGGGCTGAGCGGTCGCCGGCATTGAGAGGGACGAGCCAAGACAAATGAGCGCGAGCGAAAGAAGCAAGGAGAGACAACGGGACATCGCGGCGAGAGGCGTACTTGACGGAGCGAGTGCGTCTTGTCGGACAACGGATTCTCATCAGTTCGACATCTCCTCCGGCGCGGGCCCCGGCAGCAGCGGCTGGGGGGGCCCCTTGATGGCCCGGTGCACAACGTCGGCGGCGCGAGGACGGACCTGCGAGATCTGATCGTCGGTGTCGTCGGGATAGACGTGGTTCGTGAGCAGCACGAAGAAGAGGTCCTCCGCCGGGTCGACCCAGAAGGAGGTGCCCGTGTAGCCGGTGTGGCCGAAGCTCGACGCCGAGAATTCATCCCCGGCCGAGGAATAGCCCTCCCGGCTCTTCGTGTCCCAGCCGAGAGCGCGGGTGCTATTCGACACGTCGGCGCGCGTGGTGAAGGTTTCAATGGTCTCCGGCGCGAGGAACTGCCGGCCGTCGATTCGGCCCTCGTGGGCGAGCATGTAGCCGAAGCGGGCCAGGTCGGGGGCTGTGGAGAAGAGCCCCGCGTTCCCCGACACGCCGCCCATGTCGCGGGCCATCGGGTCGTGCACGGTGCCCTGGAAGCGGGTACCCGTCGTGTCGGTCGTGGGGACGATCCAGTCGTGGGTGCTGTTAGCGGTGTAGAAGCCGGTGTCGTGCATACCGAGCGGCCCGAAAATGCGCGTGCGGCAGAACGTGCGGAACGACTGGCCGCTGAGCGTCTCCACGATGCGCATGAGCGTGAGCATGTTGAGGCCGCTGTAGCTGGATTCCGTGCCGGGGGGGTACGTGAGGGGCTGGGCCATGATGGTGTCGAGGAGGGCCGCGCGGGTCGGGCCGCGCTCCGTAGGGCCGAGGTACGGCTTGAGGCCCGACGAGTGCGTGAGGAGCTGCCGCACGGTGACGGCCTCTTTCCCCTTCTGCGCGAACTCGGGCAGGTAGCGGGCCACAGAGGCGTCCAGCTCAAGGTCTCCCTGCTCGTACAGCAGCATGGCGGCGGTCGTGGTGGCCACCACCTTCGTGAGCGAGGCGAGGTCGTACTGAGCGTCCGTCGTTACGGGCCTCTTCTGGTCGTACGTGAAGTAGCCGCGGGCGTCGAGCTTGGCGACGGCGGGCCCGCGCCCCACGGCCACGGTGGCGCCGGGGAAGGCCTCATCGAGCATCGCCGAGCGGAGGAGCGTGTCGAGGCGGGCGAGGCGGGCATCGTCCATGCCCACCGACTCGGGGAGCCCTTCGCGAGGCGCCACTGGGTCTAGAGAAATGCCGGATCCTTTCTGGGCCACATCGGGAATGGTGACGGGCAGGCGCCCGGGCGTGCCGGCGGCTCCCCCGAGCGCCTGCGCGGCGGCACGCTGCGAGGCGTCGCCGGAGCCGTAGGCGGCCAGAATGACGTCGGGGGCGGGCACAAGACCGGTCGGGGCGTAGGGATTACCGAACGCCACAAACGCAACCGGCGGCCCGCCCTGGCGCACGAGGCTCTCCAGGAAGTTGTGGTGCATGTCCGACAGGCCGATGGAGCCGCTCCAAGCCCGCACGCGGAGGAAGGAAGGGACGATCACGACGTCGTAGTCCGAGGCCGCCGCCAAGTGGTCGTTGACGTCCGTCGGGTCGGAGCGCGGGTCGAGGCGGCGGGTGTCCAGCGTCTCGATGGCGGGCTGGTCGCGGAGCCGGTTGATGAAGGCCTCCCCCGTCCCCGGGTACTCACTGTCGCTGAGCGTGACGACCAGGGCGTCATACTGCTCCGGCGGGGTGAGGGGCAGCAGGCCGTCTTCGTTCGCCAGGAGCGTGACCGACTCCCGGGCGATCGTGCGGGACAACACCTCGTGCGATCGGCGTGCCACCTGGTGGCGGGTTTTCGGAAGAGGCACCTGTCGGATCTCGTGGAGGCCGAGTTGCTGCTTCGCCGCGAGCAGGCGCCGCACCGAGTTATTGATCTGCGTTGTGTCGAGCCGCCCGTTCGTTACGGCCGTCCGGATCGCATCGTGGGCCGCGTGCGGGTTCGTCGACATGAGTATGAGGTCGGCGCCGGACTCCAGCACGCGCACCGCCGTCTCGCCGACGCCGAACGTGTGGGTAACGGCCTCCATGTTGAGGGCGTCGGTCACGACGAGCCCGTCGAACCCGAGGTCCCCGCGCAGCAGATCGTGTGTGATGGGCCGGGAGAGCGTCGCGGGCACGCTGTTGGACGCGGTGAGGGCGGGCAGGGCCAGGTGGCCCGTCATCACGCTTTCGACCCCGGCGTCGAGCACTTCCCGGAACGGGGGGAGCTCAAGCGTGTCGAGCCGGGCCCGGTCGAAGCGGAGCACCGGCAGATTAATGTGCGAGTCGACGTCCGTGTCGCCGTGGCCGGGAAAGTGCTTCACCGTGGCGAGGGTGCCGCCCCGTTGCGCCCCGCGAGCGAAGGCGGAGGCCATGGTGCCCACGAGGGCGGGCGTTCCGCCGAACGAGCGGATGTTGATGATTGGGTTCTTCGGGTTGTTGTTGACGTCCGCCACCGGCGCGTACAGCTGATGCACGCCAAGAGCCCGGGCCTCCCGGGCCGTCACATACCCAACCCGGTACGCGTGCGAGGCGTCCCGCGTGGCCCCCAGCGCCATGGCTGGGGGAAAGCTCGTCGCTTCGCCAATGCGCATCCCCACGCCCCACTCCGTATCCTGCGCCACCAGGAGCGGGCGCCTAGCCCTCGCCTGCAGGTCGTTGGCCATTGCAATCTGCGTCATCGGGGCCCCCGGCCCGAAGACCAGTCCTCCGGCCCCGAACGATCCGACGAGGGACACGGCCTGGCGGTACGATGGACTGTTCGCATTCTGGAAGTCTCCGTCGAGTCGAATCACGAAGAGCTGGGCAATCTTCTCGTCCAGCGTCATCTGCCGAAATTGCCGCTCGGCCCAGGTCGACCCGGGAGAGGCGTCCGCCGTA
This sequence comes from Bacteroidetes bacterium QS_3_64_15, assembly GCA_003022565.1. Lineage (GTDB taxonomy): Bacteria > Bacteroidota > Rhodothermia > Rhodothermales > Salinibacteraceae > Salinibacter. The sequence goes on from PXTN01000067.1 coordinate 17,358, forward strand.
CCCACCACGGCGGTGTCCACCTCCGCAGGGCCCGCGGAGACCATGCCCGCACCGGATACGCCGAAGGCCACGAAGAGAGCAGCGAGTACGACCGAGAGGCCCGCGGCAAGGAACGTACGTCGAAGCGAAATTGTCATGACAAAGCAAATAGTTCAGGGAAGAAACTGACCCCGGAGTTCTCACGGGACGCTACTGCGGCTTCAGAGGCGGCCCAATCTGCTCATGTTTCCTCCTCGACGATGCGTGGCATCGCCTGCGGTGCGCAAACGGCATCTTGAACCGCCTCTTGTGCCTCGCTACGCCTCTCGTGAGAACACCGGGCTGACCTCCCCACCTCTTCCCCCTTACCTCTTCCCCCTTACCTCTTCCTCTTCGTCCAGTCCGATCAACGACATCTCGTCCCGCTGCAGGTCCCGCCACAGATAGGCCGCCGCGGTCAGTGCTACAGCGACGCAGGCGAGGCCCCAGAGCGTCCAGCCCAGGATGAGGTAGCCGGTGCCGAAGAGGGTGCTGTACACCAGCACGACGCCCACGAGCCAGTCGAGCGCGAGGCGCCCGAGCCCCGAGTCGGGCTCCACGTCGGGATGGCGCTCCGCCACCGGCGCCCAGCCGGGGCCGCCGGGATGCACGGTGCGGTAGAACGTGTCGAGCGTATCATCAGCGGTCGGGCGTGTGAGGAAGGTGGCTGCGAGCCAGACGACGGTCGTAAACCCGACTACCGAATACAGGTTCACCGGAAACTCGGCCTGCAGGCCCGGCACCTGGATTCCGGACGCGTTGAGCACGAGGGCGACGGCGGTGAGTGCGATCGGGGCGACGGTGGCCGCCATCTCGCTCCAGGCGTTGACCCGCCACCAGTACCAGCGCAGGATGAGGACGAGGCCGAGTCCGGCGGAGGCCGAGAGCAAGAGCCCCCACGCCTCGGCGATCGTGTCCAGGAAGAGCGTGACGCCGAGGCTAACCAGGGCGACCCCAAAGGTGAGGGCCCGCGAGACGAACACGTAGTGGTCCTCGTCGGCGTCGGGCCGCACGAAGCGCGCCCAGAAGTCGTTGACGAGGTACGACACGCCCCAGTTGAGCTGGGTGGAGACCGTGCTCATGAACGCCGCCAGGAAGGCCGCGAAGAGCAAGCCGAGCAGGCCGGGCGGCAGCACGTCTTTCATCACGAGCACGAACCCGGCGCGCGGCTCATCGAGGTCGGGATAGAGCACCAGGGCCGCCAGCGCCACGATGATCCAGGGCCAGGGGCGCAGGCAGAAGTGCGCGATGGTGTACCAGAGGGTCGCGAAGAGCGCGTTCGGTTCATCCTTGGCGCTCATCATGCGCTGGGCGATGTAGCCGCCGCCGCCCGGCTCGGCCCCCGGGTACCAGCTCGCCCACCACTGCACGCCCGCGTAGGCGGCAAAGGCCAGTGCCGAGAGCGAAAAGGTGGCCGCCCCCTCTGCGGCCCCGCCAATCGTGGGCAACAGGTGAAAGGTCTCGGCCGGCAACTGCTCGCGCAGGCCCGCCACGCCGCCGACCTCCGGCATCTCGAGCACGAGGAAGGCGAGGGCGATGGTGCCCCCCATCGCCACCACGAACTGGAACAGGTCCGTCACCATTACGCCCCACAGCCCCGACAACAGCGCGTAGACGGCCACGACCAGAATAAGGCCGCCCGTGACGACGAGTGCCGCGCTCATTTCTCGCCCCATCACCGAGAACGCCGATTGTCCGAACAGGGTCAGGTCCGGGAAGAGCCGGTCGATGACGGTCTCCATCGCCAGCGACACCCACCCGATGATGAGGATGTTGAGCAGAAAGCCAAAGAAGATCGCCTTGAGTCCGCGCAGCCAGGCCGCGACGCGCCCACTGTACCGGAATTCCACGAACTCGACGTCGGTGAGGACGCCGCTGCGCCGCCAGAGGCGAGCGAAGAAAAAGACCGTGAGCATTCCACCGATGGCAGCGTTCCACCAGAGCCAGTTGCCCGCGATGCCGTCCTGCGCCACAATCTCGGTCACCAGGAGCGGCGTGTCTACCGCGAAGGTGGTGGCCACCATGCTCGTCCCGGCCAGCCACCAGGGCATCGCGCGCCCCGACAGGAAAAACTCGGAGGTGTCCTGACCGGCCCGCTGGTAGAAGTACAGCGCGATCCCGAACGAGAGGACCAGGTATCCAGCGACGAAGAACCAGTCGAGGAGCGTCACGGAGGGAAGAGGCGAGCGAGGCCAGGAGTTAGCACACGAGAGAAAAACGGGGGTAGCTCCGCCAGGATCAAGCCGCGAGCACCCTGGACACGGCGTCCCAGTGCGCGTCGGTCATGTTGCCGACGTTGAACAGGGTGATGCCAGCACCCCCACCGGCGCGGGCGTGTCGGGCCGCCGTCGCCAAGTCGTCGGGCGGAAGTTCGGGGACGAACAGGCCGCTGTAGAGCGGGGTGTCGGAATCGAGCGCCGCCACGCCGTTGCGGGTGGCCCCCTCAATCCAGGACACCTCCTTCTCGTAGAAGTTGTGGTAGATCATCGGCATCACGGCATCGAGCGGCCAGGAGGGCCAGTCTTGTCGAACGAGACGCCGGGCGATGTCGGGGGTGGGGAAGACGGCCGCCGAAATCATCTTGTCGTGGCCGTGCACCACGTCCGCCAGACGCGTCACGACCTGCGTAATCTGGTCGTGCCGGGAGCGTACCCACTCTTCGTTCGCCGGGGGCTCGTCCAGGTCCATGGGGTCGGTGCCGGTCTGTTGCTCGAATTGATCGCGGCACGCCTTATGGTAGCCGTAGTCGAAGCGCGGACGTTCACGGTCCTGGTCGAGGTCGTACTTCGGCTGAAGGGAGACCGGAAGAATAACGTCCGGGAACCGGATGTAGTCGAGGTGAATGCCCGACACCCCTTCCACCTGGGCGAGGGTGTCGACGTGGTCGGTAAGGTATTCTCGCACCTCCGGCACGCAGGGCGACATGAAGCGGTAGTAGTCCACGTACGGCGGGTCCTCGGCCGTGGACACCCCGTTCCGGTTGACGGCATACCAATCTGGGTGCGACTCCAAGTTCTCGTCGCGCATCATTGTGACCATCCAGATGTGGACCTCGAGGCCTTCGTTGCGGGCCCTGGGGACCACCTCACGGAGGACCGATGGGTCTTCCTGCTTGAGCAGCACGCCGTCGATGCCGGCCTCCCGCATTTGGGCGAACGTTTCCGGCCACGTCGCCTCCTCCGGTTCGGAGCCGTCCATCCATGCCCAGTTCTTCGAATCGGTACCGTTCTCGCCACAACCGAGGAGAGAACCGCCGGCCAGCGCGACGGCGCCGGCCCCTGCAACCTTGAGGAATCGTTTTCGGGTCATCATGGGGAGGGGAAGAGCAGTTTATCAGGATGAAACCATTCAGGCCCACTCGGTTGATCGAAGCGAGGCCGAATGGACCGGATGTTGCGTATTTCGTATTGCCGTATTGCCAGAGCACCAGTTTCACGGAGCGCAACGCTCATTACGCAGCAATACGCCTCACTCCTCCGTCGTCCACACCTTTCCGTCGTGCCGGATGTGCACGGTGGTGCCGTTTTCCCCAGGTGCCGTAATCTCATACCAATTGCCTAACGAAGAGTGGCCTGTCTGTCGGATAGCTGTGTTAGCGCCTTCTCGATCCAGTCCCAACAGGTGAGGCTCCGGACCTTCTCTG
>PXTN01000068.1 GCA_003022565.1 Bacteroidetes bacterium QS_3_64_15
TCGACGCCCGAGGGGAACGTCGCCCTGCCCCAGGGCGTGCCCAGAACAGTGTCGGCGGGGGGCCGCTGTCGTCGTATCGTTGCACCGACCAACTGTAGGCTGGGATGAATTGGCGTGCCGGACTTCTTCTCGTGGCGGTGGGGCTTGGCGTCGGGATGATCTCGACCTCGCTGGGACAACGAATGGCGTCGTCTGAGCCAGTCTCCGTACGTCACGGGTCGTTCACTCAGTTGCTCGAACGGTTCGTGGACTCGCAGGGAGACGTGGACTACGAGGCCCTCCAGGCCCAGGCGGACTCCGTGCTCGCTCCGTACCTGCAGGACCTATCCACGGCCCGTCTCGCCCCCCTGGACCGGGAGGCCCGCCTCGCGTTCTGGATCAACGCGTACAACGCCTACACGCTGAAGCTGATCGTCGACCACTACCCAGTCACGAGCATCCGGGACATTGAGGGTCCGCCCGACGGGGACACTCCGTTCCAGCTCCCCGTGGGCCCTGTGGTGGACACCGTGCGAACCCTCGACGAGATCGAGCATGAGATCATCCGCGAGCGGTTCGAGGAGCCCCGCATCCATTTCGCCCTCGTCTGCGCCGCCAAGAGCTGTCCCCGGCTCCGCCTGGAGGCCTACACCGGCCCTCGGCTCGATCAACAGCTCGATGATCAGGCCCACCGCTTTTTGCACGCCGATCGCAAGAACCGCATCCCGGCGGATGAGGAGCATGTCGCGCTATCCCGAGTCCTGAAATGGTACGGTTCAGATTTTGGCCCCACGCCAGCCGCCGTACAGCAGGAGCTCGCTTCCTATTTCGAGGGATCGGTCCGGGACTCGCTCTCCCGAGGGGCGTACGAGGTCCGCTTTCTGCCTTACGACTGGACCCTCAACGACCAGTCGTTGAACTGGGGGGAGGGAGACCCGGACGTGCGATCCGGCTCCTGACCGTCCCCTTTCCGCGCCGAACATTTCCCTGCCCCCCGGGTATCTTCGCCCCTGAGCGCCTCGCAGGATGCCTCCTTGTCGCCACTCCAGGTCCGTCTCTTGCTGATCCTTCTCCCCAGGTATGGCCTACGAGAACTACGAGCCGGTCATCGGCCTCGAGGTTCACGTCCAGCTCCAGACTGACGCTAAGATTTTCAGCCCCGACGCCACTGCGTTTGGGGCGTCGCCCAACACGCAGGTCGACCCCATCAGTCTGGGCCACCCCGGCACGCTGCCGGTGCTCAACAAACAGGTGGTCGAGCATGCCCTTCGGCTGGGTCTCGCCACCCGGTGCTCCATCGCAGCGCGCTCGGTCTTTGCCCGGAAGCACTACTTTTATCCGGATCTGCCCAAGGGCTACCAGATTTCTCAGTACGACACCCCGATCTGCTACGACGGCTACGTCGACATCGTCCCCGAGGACGATGAGGACGGGAAGTCGCCGCTCGGCACCGAATCGCGCCGGGTCGGGCTCACACGTATCCACATGGAGGAGGATGCGGGCAAGTCGATGCACGATCCCGACGGCAGCACCCGGCTCGACTTCAACCGGTGTGGGGTGCCCCTCCTCGAACTGGTCACGGAGCCGGACCTGCGCTCCCCGCGCGAGGCGTACCTGTTCCTGGAGCGGCTGCGTCAGTTGGTGCGGTACCTCGACATCAGCGACGGCAACATGGAGGAGGGGTCCCTGCGCTGCGACGCCAACGTGAGCGTCCGTCCCCGGGGCCGCGAAGCATTCGGGACGCGGACGGAGCTGAAAAACATGAACTCGATGCGGCACGTGGAGCAGGCGCTCGACTACGAGATTACGCGCCAGATTGCTGCGGAGGAGCGGGGCGAATCGATCACGCAGCAGACCCTGCTCTGGGATCCCGACTCGGGCACCGCCCGGCCCATGCGGTCGAAGGAGGAGGCCCACGACTATCGCTACCTGCCCGACCCCGATCTCGTGGAGGTGACCGTCGAGGACGAGATGATCGAGCGTGTTCGGGAGGGGCTCCCCGAGCTTCCCCGGGCCCGCCGGCAGCGGTTCGTGGAGGAAACTGGACTTCCGCCCTACGATGCCGGGGTGCTCACGGAGGAGCGGGCCGTGGCCGACTACTTCGAAGAGACGCTCCGCCATCTCTACAAGCGCACGAAGGGCGGCGACACCGATGCGCAGGCCAAGATGGTTTCGAACTTCATCATGACCGAGGTGATGCGCGTGCTCAACGAGCGGGACCACGACGTCGACGATCTTCCCGTAGGCCCCGAGCGACTGGCCCAGCTCGTCTTCCTCCGGATTCAGGACAAGGTTAGCTCCAATGGGGCGCAGGAGGTCTTTGAGGCGATGATGGAGCAGCCCGACAAGAGCGCGGGCCGGATCGCGGACGAGCGAGATCTGATTCAGGTCTCCGACCGCAGTGCCATCGAGCCCCTCGTCGACACCGTGGTCGATGAGAATCCGGACAAGGTGAAGACCTACCTCGGCGGCAAAGACGGCCTCCTCGGGTTCTTCATCGGGCAGGTCATGCAGCGCTTCGACGGCTCCCCCAACCCCGAGTTGGTCCGGTCGCTCCTCCGCGAGAAGCTGGACGCGCGCCGAGAGGAGGTGAACGTCGACGAGTAGACAAGGCCGATGGCTCTCCGCAACGTTGGTACGACGACCCGTCTCTGCGTCGCCGGTCTGGGGCGCAGCGTGCTGGTGGTGAGCCTCATCCTCCTGCTGGGAGGGTGCCAACAGCCCGAGCCGTCCGTGCAAAGCTACCTGGAGGGTCGCGTGGTGGTCGACTCTAGCACCGGCACGTCGGACGACGCCAGCGGATTTCGGGTGCGGGTCCTTCGTCCCGATGGCCGCCGGATCGATACGCTGGGAGATGCCCGCACCGATGGGGATGGCCGCTTTCGAATGCCGATTGCCGCCCCGAGTCGAGGCATCTATGCCCTCTCATTCTGGTCCCGAAACGGCCGCACCCCTCTCGCGACCACCGATTACGTCGTGGCGTCGGGCGATTCCGCCACGCTCCGCGTCGACCTTCCGTCCGACCCGCCTCTGCTGCGCCCGGAGTCGCCCGAGAATCAAGCCCTTCGGAGCTATCAGAACATGAGGGCAATGCCCCGGCGCATGCGGACCCGTCGAGAGCGAGCCGACACGGATGGCGCTAGCGTCTCGGTGCAAAACATCCGGCTGACCAGCAGCACCCTCTGGCGCCTTCGGGACCGCTACCCGGGCACCTACGCCGGCCAGATTGCGGCCGTCGAGTCCCTCTCGCTTCTCGAGGGCTGGAACGACTCGCTCGTAGTGGCCCGCGCCCGGCAGATCGCCCCCTCCAGCCCCCGCTACGTGGACGCGGTGCGGATCGCCCGGCGGGCCGAGGCGCGCCTCCACGGCCACCGGGCTGCCCTGGACCTTCTTGACACGTTTGAGGCCGATGCGGCCCACCCCCGAGACCGGGCTGGCGTGAAAGCCGCCCGGATCCAGGCGTTTCTGGACAGCATGCAGGTCGAGGCGGCCCTGTCGGCCGCCCAGCAGCTCAGGGCCGAGCACTCCCACTCGCCCTGGGCCGAGTGGGCCCGCCGCGTTCGGTACGAGGCCCACAACCTGCAGCCGGGCATGAGGGCCCCCAACCTGACCGTCCGCACTCTGGAGGGCGATACCCTATCCCTTCGAGACCTCCGGGGCCGCCCCGTCGTTCTTGAATATTACCGGCCCGGCACGGACCTCTACACCCTGCAGCGCCCCCTCCGCAACACGCTATACGAGGCCACCCGCCCGGACTCTGTGGCGTTCGTCTCGATCTCGGTCGAACCCGACTCGCTGGTTAACCGCGCGTACCTCCGCAATCGACATCTGCCGGGACACACGGTCATTGCAGCACAGGGGCCGGAGGATCCGCTCGCAACCCGCTACAACGTGGTTCAGGTTCCTGCCTGGATCTTCATCGACGAGGCCGGACGGATCGTGGACCGGTATCGGGCGAGTGCCCTTCCCACCCTCCGACACCGCCTGCTCCACCAGCCTCCGGACACCGCAGTCCCGCCCACGGTTCCGACGCGCTGATGCGTTCCGATCCAGGAATCCTTCACCAAGTAGGAACGTGAAGGACTTGATACAAGTGGTAATGTCCGCGAACTTGGCCAGCGGCAGGCTCATCGGCCGAACTGAAGCGTCCCGCCCTTCCGGACGAGGCCTCAACCCGTTTTCCAGGGCGTGTTTGTCACCATTCCGCATTCAACGTTCCCCCTCATGCCTTCCGTGCTGTCTGGAACCCTGTCCTACGTCAAAAACTTCCTCAAGGACCAGGATGTCGCGGCGATTGCCCCCTCCTCTTCCTTTTTGGTCCGCCGGGTCTGCAAGTGGATCGACTTCGACGAGGATCAGGTCATCGTGGAATACGGCCCCGGAAACGGCGTCTTCAGCGAGTTCATGCTCGACCACATGCGCCCCGAGTCCACCCTTCTTCTCGTCGAGAGCAACCCGGACTTCGTGGAGACCCTGGAGGAGATGACGAGGGACGATCCCCGAGCGGTCGTGGTGGAGGACCGCGCCGAACACATCGTCGACATTCTCGACGCGCACGGCATCGAGGAGGTCGACTCCATCGTGTCCGGCATTCCCTTCTCGTTCCTCGATCCGGATACGAAGCACAACCTTCTTGCTCGTACGCGAGACGTGCTCGCGGAGGATGGAAAGTTTCTCGTGTACCAGAACTACAACCACATGGAGGCACCGCTCCGGGACCATTTCTCGGAGGTCACGAAGGAATATGAGCCCCGGAATATTCCCCCGACAATGTTCGCCTACGAGGCCCGGAAATAGGCGTCCTCCTCTCATCCCCACACACAACCGCCCCACTCCTCATGCTGATCGCCGGAAACTGGAAAATGAACACCGACGTCCCGGAAGGCCGTGCGCTGGCTCAGGTCATCGCGGACCGCCTTTCGACTGAACCCCAGTCCTTCGAGGGCGTCGACTTCCTCGTCTGCCCCCCCTTCGTCCACCTGCCGGCCGTTGTCGATGCGCTGGCAGACTCGTCCGTGGCGGTCGGGGCGCAGGATGTGCACGCCGAGGACGAGGGCGCGTACACGAGCGACGTGTCTGCCCCGATGCTCACGTCGGTCGACTGCGACTACGTCATTCTCGGCCATTCCGAGCGGCGCGAGTACTATGACGAGACCGACGCGGACGTGAACGCCAAGGTGAGGCAGGCCAGGGCCCACGACCTCGTGCCCATCGTCTGCGTGGGCGAAACCCTGGAGCAGCGAGAGGCCGGCGACGCCGAATCGGTGGTGCGGCGTCAGGTGGACGGCACCCTCGACGGCGTGTCTATTGAGCGTTCCGAAGATCTCGTCCTGGCCTACGAGCCGGTGTGGGCCATCGGGACCGGCGAATCCGCCGCGCCGGAGCAGGCGCAGGAGATGCACGCGGTGATCCGGAGCGACCTGACGGAGCGATACGGGGCCGACGTCGCGGACGGCGTGCCGCTTCTCTACGGCGGCAGCATGAAGCCGCACAACGCGCACGGCCTCCTCTCCCAGCCCGATATCGACGGCGGCCTCATCGGCAGCGCCAGCCTCGCGGCCGACAGCTTCTTCGGCATCGCGGAGGAGGCGGTGGAGGTGCTGGAGGAGACGGCGGCCTGACGAAAAAGCCTTCCGTTCATTCCTGTATGGGGTCTCCTCGTGCCGGGAACAGCCGGCGGATCCAGTTGACGAAGCGCCGAGCAAGATCGATCTCAAGACGGCGTGCAATACAATCCCTCAAGACTCCAGAAGTTACGGACAACCGTCTCCGAACGTCGGCTCCTAGATGCCTCCGCACCTCCAACCTTCCTAACGTCCACACCCTCGAGTTTGGAAGCGCTCCTAACTATTTCCCATATTTTCCACAGCCTCCGGTCCCGTTTTGTCGCGGAGGCGTGGACGGAATCGTCCTCGGTTCCTATCTTGTTACGACACAAATGGCCGCACCTCGTCGCTACTCGGAGCTCGTTTCTCTCTCATAAAATTCTCGTTCCCCTATGGCCCAAGCAACCCGCACCCCCATTGCCAAGCACCTCGGTGACGAGACCGAGTACCTCCTCGACCACGAATGCGACACCATTCCGAAAGACCAACTGCACCTCCCCGGCCCCGACTTCGTGGACCGCGTCTGGAAGGACTCCGACCGGAACCCGCAGGTCCTGCGGTCGATGCAGCAGATTTTCGACCACGGTCGCCTCGGCGGTTCCGGCTACCTGTCCATCCTGCCGGTTGACCAGGACGTTGAGCACTCCGCTGGGGCTTCCTTCGCACCAAACCCGATCTACTTCGACCCGGAGAATATCATCAAGCTCGCCATTGAGGGCGGCTGCAATGCCGTGTCCACGACCTACGGCGTGCTCGGCTCGGTGGCCCGGAACTACGCGCATAAGATCCCACTCGTCCTCAAGATCAATCACAGCGAGCTGCTCTCGTACCCGAACCGGTACGACCAGGTGCCCTACGCCCGCGTGGAGGACGCCTATGAGATGGGCTGCGTCGGCGTCGGCGCCACCATCTACTGGGGCTCTGAGGAGTCGAATCGCCAGCTCCAGGAGATCTCGAAAATCTTCTCCCGGGCGCACGAGTTGGGCATGACCACCATCCTCTGGTGCTACGTGCGCAACAAGGAGTTCGTCGTGAACGGCAACAACTACGAAGGCTCGGCGGACCTGACCGGCCAGGCCAACCACCTCGGCGCCACCATCGAGGCCGACTTCATCAAGCAGAAGCAGCCGACACTCACGGGCGGCTACCAGGCCATGCGTAAGCAGACAGATAGCGGGTACGCGAAGGACCCGTCGCTCTTGGATGAGAAACTGTTGACGGACCATCCGATCGACATGACCCGCTATCAGGTCGTCAACAACTACATGGGCCGCTGCGGCCTCATCAATTCCGGCGGGGCCAGCGGCGAGAATGACCTGCAGCAGGTGGTGCGCACGGCCGTCGTCAACAAGCGCGCCGGGGGCATCGGTCTCATCACCGGCCGCAAGGCGTTCCAGAGGCCGGTAGAAGACGGCATCGAGATTCTGAACGCCATCCAGGACGTGTACCTCGATGACGACATTACGGTCGCCTAGGCACTGTCTCTACCCATCCGAACCTGGGTGCTGGGGACGACTTCCGTTGCGGAGGTCGTCCCCATTTTACGTTCTTCCTGCTCCGAATCCCGTGCCGGAACTCCTCCGTTCGGGGCCCTACCGGTCAGTTGTCTTCTTCCTTACAGTCTCTCCACATAAATGTCCGATCCTGAGTCCGCCCCGCCGGAGTCCGCCCCGCCGGCAGAGTCCCCCGCCGATGCGTCTCTCGACTCGTCGGCCCCGGACCAGAGCGCGTCCCCTCCGCTCGAACCGTACACCGCCCACTACCCCCCGTGGGCCCGAGAACTGGCCCGGAAGTACTTCACCAAAACGGTGGCGACCTTTATCCTCCACGGCGACATCCGGGACGTGGTACCCACCGAGAACCGCGACGGCAATCGCATCTACCCGCCGCTCCGCCGCTTCCTCACGGACGACCTCTTCGCTGCGCGCGACGTAATCGTCTTCTACGACCGCAGCGCAGGCATCCACTTCGCGGACGACGCCTCGCGGACGGACTTCAGCCGCGCCCTCGCCGGGCAGGACACCCTCGCGGGCACCGAGTACGAGGGCACCCTGCCGAAGGCGCCGAATAAGGCCTTCGAGCTGCTGGAGGAGTATTTTCGTCTTCGCTTGTCGGATGGCACGCGGATCGCCTGCGTCATCGACTACGCCGAGACCGTGGCGCCCATGGCCGAGGCGTCGATGTACTCCGCCCAGGACCGGCAGGCGCTCGTCTACCTGCAGAAGTGGTCCCGCGACTCGCTGTTTCTGGAGAGCGACTTCACGCTCGCGCTCCTCACCGAAAACCTGCAGGACCTGAACCAGCAGCTCGTCCAGAGCCCCCACACCGCCGAGGTGTACGTCCCCATCCCCAAGGAGGACGACCGGCGGCAATACATCGACTGGGCCCTCGACGAACGGGGCGACCTGTTTCGGACCCACTCGGGCGTCTCCCCCGAGGCCCTCGCCAAAAACAGCGCGGGCCTCAACTACACCCAGCTCCGGACGATCCTGGCCGACGTTCTCGAAAACCAGAACCGCCTGACGCCCGAGACGCTCTCCGACCTCAAAAAGGAGTTCATCGAGGCGGAGGCGTACGGGATGCTCGAGTTCATCGAGACGGATAACTCCCTCGACCTCATCGCGGGCCACACTGAGGCGAAGCGACACCTGCGGCAGGCGGCCCACGCCGTGCAGACGGGCCAGCACGAGGTGCTCCCGATGGGCTACCTCGTGAGCGGGCCCGTAGGCTGCGGCAAGACGTTTCTCATCAACTGCTTCGCCGGGGAGATTGGCATCCCGATGGTGAAGCTCAAAAACTTCCGCTCCCAGTGGCAGGGCGTGACGGAGGGGAACCTGGAGAAAATTCTGAACCTGCTGGAGGCGATGACGCCGGTGGCCGTGATGATCGACGAGGCCGACGCCGCCCTTGGCACCCGCAATATGCAGGGCGACTCGGGGGTCAGCCAGCGCGTCTTCTCGCAGATCGTCTCGTTCATGAGCGACCCCGCCCACCGCGGGCGGGGGATTTTCTTCCTCGTCACGGCCCGCCCGGACCTCATGCCGGTGGACCTGAAGCGGCAGGGCCGCGCGGAGGAGCACCTGTCGCTCTTTTACCCCCACACCCGCGAGGACCGCGAGGAGCTCCTCCAGGTGATGATGGACCGCACCGGCGTCGACCTGCCGATGGACGCGGTGCCCCTCGAACTGCTGGAGGGCGAGCGGACCTACAGCGGGGCGGACATGGAGGCCATTCTCACCCGCGCGGCATTCCGGGCAGCCGGATCGAACGACGGCACCGTGACGCCGGAGATTCTACAGGAAACAGTTAACGACTTCATCCCGCCCACCTACCCGACGGAGGTGGAGCTGCAGCAGCTCGCCGCCGTGCTGGAGTGCACGAGCCGCGACCTGCTGCCGGAGCGCTTCCGTCAGATGGACCGGGCTGAGGTGGTCGAACGGCTCGAAGAGGTGAAGCGGATGGTGGATGGAACCCCGGTATAGGACAGAGTTTGATCTTTTTCAACAATCAACTCGCGCTAGAGCTCGAATTCCTCACTTATGTCTCCGACGTCTGACACCCTCGAAGGCATTCTGATCGAGATCCTCCACCCATACGCCTCTCGGATCGAACTCTTTGGATCGACGGCGCGCGGTGAGGCCAGTGAGAAAAGTGATCTCGACGTGCTCGTCACCCTCCGGCCGACGGAGGACCGTCCACCGCTGGGCTTGAAATGGTTCGAATTGGAACGCGATCTCTCGGATGCGCTCGATCGTCCGGTTGAACTCGTCACTGAGAGCGCACTAAGCCCTCACCTCCGGCCTCACATCGAATCAGACCGACTTCTTCTCTATGAAGACGAATGAGGTGTACCTCCGCCACATTCTGGACGCAATTCAACAAATCGAGTCCTATACTTCCGGAATCGACCGTGAGGAATTCAGAAGTGATCGCATGCGACAGGATGCCGTCATCCGCCAAATTGAAGTTATCGGAGAGGCCAGCCGTCAAGTATCGGATGACTTTCAAGAAGAACACAACACCATCCCATGGGCCGACATCATCGGCATGCGAAATCGCATTGCACATGATTACACGAACGTGGACCTCGACATCGTTTGGGAAGTGATCCATCACGACATGCCAACCCTCAAAGACACTGTGAAACGAATCTTCGAGTAACTCTTCCCTCCCTTCCGACCCGACGCGAAGCTCCGGAGGGATCCGCTGCTTGTGCTCCCCTCTGCCCTCCCCGTCATGCAGCGAAGTGCACTGTCGAGCGACGAACCGGCAGTCTGATACGATAAGGCGGGTGACACTGTCCCGCGGCGCCCTTATGTTGGGGACGATTTGATTCCCGCTTCTCACCGGACGCCCGTCCCCCGAATGACTGCCTCGCCCCTCCGCCGCTGCTGCCTCGGCCTCCTGTGTTTCTGTCTGAGCCTCAGCCTTCCTCCGGGGACCCTCGCTCAAGACATCGACGTGCCCTCCGTCACCGATACCTACGCCCTCGAAGACGTTCGGGTGGTCCAGGCTCCCGGTCAGGTGATCGAGTCGGCCACCGTGGTGGTTCGCGACGGCGTAATTGAGGCTGTTGGGTCCAACGTGGACGTGCCGTACGATGCCCGCCGCGTCGAGGACGACTCGCTCGTGGTCTACGCCGGATTCATCGACGGCCTGTCCCACGCCGGGGTCGACACGCCGGACCCCGAGGACGACCAGGAGGCCGACGACCCCAGCGATCCGCCGCGCGATGTGGCCGGCATCCAGCCCGATCGCTCGGTCACCTCGATGCTGACGCCGGACGACTCGGACCTCGAGGATCTTCGCAAAGCAGGCTTCACCGCCGCGCACGTGGTGCCGGAGGGCCAGATGCTGCCCGGCGCCGGGGCCTACGTCCTATACGGCGGCGACACGAGCGACGACATGGTGCTGGAGGCCGACGCGACGCTGTTCGCGCAGATCGCCGGCTCGGACAACTTTGTGTACCCGTCGACCGATATGGCTGTGATTGCTCAGCTTCGACAGCTCTACCGGGAGGCCGAGCGGCGCCAGTCCCTGGAGACGGACTACGAACAAAATCCCACCGGTCAGCCGCGTCCGCCCCGCGACCCGGCGCACAGCGCCTTCTTCCCAGTGATCGACGGGCAGACGCCCCTCGCGTTCTATGCCGACTCCGCGGTGGACATCCACCGCGTGCTGGACCTTCAGCGAGAGCTCGGCTTTTCGCTCGTCCTCGCGGGGCTTAAGGATGGCTTCCGAACCATGGACGTCCTCCAGCAATCGGACGCTCCTTTCTTCCTGACCCTCGACCTGCCGGACAAACCAGAATCGGCTGTCGAAGACACGACGCTCGCCGACACGGCCGACGCGCCAGCGACGCATTACGATTCCGACTTCCGCACCGCTTCGTACGAAGACGTGTCGGACGAGGCCGAAAATCTCCAGCTCCGCCACCTCATGGAGCATCAGAAGTACCTGGAGGCCGCCGCCACGCTCGACGAGGCCGACCTGTCCTTTGGGTTTACCACCCGAGAGGCCGACGGAGGCGACATTCCGGAGCACCTGCGGACGATGGTGGAGAACGGATTGTCCGAAGAAACGGCCCTCGCCGCCCTCACCACGCGTCCGGCCTCCTTTCTCGATCTCGACGACCAGCTCGGCACCGTCGAAGAGGGCAAAATGGCCAATCTCGTCGTGACCGATGGGCCTTATTTCGACGCGGACACCGAGGTGAAACGCGTGTTCGTAAACGGCCGGCAGTACGACTATACCGGCGATGCCGCGGAGGGCGAGATCACGGGCGACGTGTCGAAGGTGCTCGGCACCTGGTCCTTCACCCTGGAGACGCCGGGTGGGGAACTGGGGGGCACCCTTACCTTAGAGGGCGACGAGTCTGGCCTGGAGGGCACCATCACCATACAGGGAGAGGAGCAGGACCTCGAATCGATTTCCTTCGACGGGTCGCGGCTCTCGTTCCGGGTGCCCTCCTCGCAGGGGCCGTCGTTCTCTGTGTCGGTGACGGTGAAGGGAGACACGTTCGAGGGCACGGCCACCGCGCAGGGGGAGTCCCTCAACATTTCGGGGGAGCGCACCAGCAGGCCGGATCGCCGCTAGTGCACCCCTCCCCGGCCTTCTCGTTGACGTTTCGACTCCACGGCTTCCTCGCCTCCGATGACTGCTTCTCTCCTCCTTCGCTCCCGTCTTCTCGCCGTAGCCCTCGTGCTGGCGCTGCTGCTCGTTCCTCCCGCCGACGCCCAGGATATGCTTCGGGCCGACGCCCCGGACGACTGGCTCATCCAGAACGCCACTGTGCTCACCGTGACCAACGGGACGATTGAGAACGGGGATGTTCTGGTCCGTGACGGCGTCATCGAGGAGGTGGGGCAGGACCTCACCGTCCCCTCCGGCCTCGAGACGTACGACGCCGGCGACCAGTACGTAATGCCGGGCATCATCGACGCCCACCAGCACATCGCCATCAGCGACGTAAACGAGGCCACGAACCCCGTGACCGCCGAGGTGGGCGTGGGCGACGTGATCGATCCCTACGACATTAGCATGTATCGGGGACTGGCGGGGGGTCTGACGACGATTCACACCATGCACGGCTCCGCCAATCCCATCGGTGGGCGCAACGAGACGATGAAGCTGCGCTACGGCGAAACCGATCCCGACGCCTTTCCCATCGAAGGGGCGCCCCGTACCCTCAAATTCGCTCTCGGGGAGAACCCTACCGGCGTCTACGGTGAACGCCGCAACATGCAGCCCGGCACCCGAATGGGCGTGGAGCAGGTGATTCGCGAGGCCCTCGCAGAGGCCGAGCGGTACCGGGACGCCAAGCAGGCCTACCAGAACGGGGAGCGAGACCGCCCCCCCGAGCACAGCGAGCGCATGGAGGTGCTGGCCGACGTGCTCGCTGGCGACATCATTGTCCAGACCCACTCGTACCGCGCTGACGAGATTCTGATGGTGATGAACGTGTTCAAGGACTTCGGGATCGACGATCTCGTCTTCCAGCACGTGAACGAGGGCTTTAAGGTGGCGCCCGAGCTAGCTGAGTTCGGCGCTGGAGCGTCGGTTTTTTCCGACTGGTGGGCCTACAAGTTCGAGGTCTACTACTCGACGGCCTACAACGCCGCGATCCTGACTGAGAACGGCGTCAACACCTCCATCAATACCGACATCCCCGGCCAGCAGCGCGACCTGTACCACCAGGCCGCCAAGACGCAGCGCTACGGCGACCTGTCGGACGACGAGGCCCTCGCCCTCATTACCATCAATCCGGCCCGGCAACTCGGCATCGAGGACCGTGTCGGCTCCATTGAGGAAGGCAAGGACGCCGACCTGGCCGTCTTCAGCGAACACCCCCTCTCGATCTACACTCAGCCGCTGCGCACCTACGTCGACGGCGTCGTGCGCTTCGATCACGAGGACGATCCCGATGACATGCGCCTCCGCGTGGATCCGGAAGGCACCGCTCCGCCGGTAAAGAAGCCTGCTCACGCCGGCGGCGCGCACCACCCGCATTGCCTCGAAGGGGCTGTCCTGCACGCCACGGAAGAGGGGCTGAGCCTTAAGAACGGCCTCCACAACCACTGACCGACGCTGCCGGTCCCTCGCGACGCCCCGCCCTGATGCGGTTTCTTCCCCTGTCCTGCGCTCTACGTTCCCGCGCCATGCATTTGCACTCGGTCTTCGCTTCCCTTCTCGCCGCCGTCCTCCTGGCCCTTCCCCCAGATGTTGAAGCGCAAAAGACGCCCGGCTTTCAGGGTCCGTTTGCGCTGGTGAACGCCACGATCATGGTGACGCCCGACGACACCCTGGACAACGGCACACTCGTGATTCGCGGCGACAGCATCGCGGCCGTCGGGCCGACCGTGGCCGTCCCGGACGAGGCCCGCGAGATCGATGCGGAGGGCCTGACCGTGTATCCGGGCTTCATCGATTCCGGCACGCGCCTCGGCCTGGAGGAGGTCGGCTCCCTCTCCGAAACGCAAGACTACGGCGAGATCGGCGACCTGACGGCCCACATGGATGCCCTGACGGCCGTCAATCCAAACTCGGTCCACATCCCAGTGAATCGGGCAAGCGGGGTCACGACGGCCCTCACCGAACCGACGCAGGGCCGGCTTCCGGGCACGGCCGCCCTCATCAGCCTGCACGGCTACACTCCCGAGCAGATGCACCTCGGGGGCGTGAAGGTTACGAAGCTCAACTTTCCCTCGACCGGGCGCACCGATGCCGACGACAACCGCTCCCAGGAGGAGATCGACGAGCAGGCGCAGAAGGCGCTCGACGAACTGAACGAGATTTGGGACAAGGCCGAACTCTACGCCGAGATTGACGGGGCCGTGCAGGAGCAGCCCCAGTCGCGGCGCACGCCGGAGTTCGTCCCGGTCATGGAAGGCCTCCTCCCCGTCATTCGCGGGGAGCAGCCGCTCCTCATTGCCGCCGATGCCGCCCCTGACATCGAGTCGGCCCTCGACTGGGCGGGGGAGCGCGAGGTGCTCGACCAGGTCATCCTCAGCGGTGCAACCGAGGGCTGGCGCGTGGCCGATCAGATTGCGGAGGCCAGCGTGCCGGTGCTCGCAGGCTCGGTCCTGAGCACTCCGACCCGCGACAGCGACCGCTACGACAAGGTCTACGCCAACCCTGGCCTGCTCCACGAGGCGGGGGTCGAGGTGGCCCTCCGCACCAGCGAGGTCTCCAACGTCCGCAACCTGCCCTTCCACGCCGGCTTTGCGGCTACGTATGGCCTCGGCAAGACGGAGGCCCTCCGCGCCGTCACCACCACGCCGGCCCGCATCTTCGGCGTGGACGATCAGGTCGGCTCTCTCGAAGAAGGCAAGCGGGCAAACCTGTTCGTGACGGACGGGGATCCGTTTCAGCCACGGACGAGCGTCGAGCACCTCTTCATCGACGGCTACAAGCTTCCCCTCGAGAACCGGCACACGGAGCTCTACGACGAGTTCTTGAACCGGAATCCGGGACTGGAGAAATAGGGGTGGACGTTTGGACGTATGGAAGTGTGGATGTGAAGGAGAGATTGCTTCCATACCTCCATACTTCCATACCTTCACACTTACACACGTTCAAACAGCGCCCCCTCGATCGTGAGCCCCGGCCCAAAGGCCATGGCCACCCCCCGCTCGGGCGGCGCGCCGTCGCCCTGGGCCTGCCGGTCGAGAATGCGCTTCAGGACGAACAGGACGGTTGGGGAGCTCATGTTGCCGTAGCGTCGGAGCACCTCCAGGCTGGGCTGCACGTCGTCCGGGGCGAGGCCGAGCACCTCCTGCGCCCGCTCCACCACCGCCCGCCCCCCGGGGTGCACAGCCCAGAAGTCCATGTCGGCGGGCACCCGGTCGTGGGCGCCGAGCAGGTCGTCGATGTAACTCGGCAAGTGATCGGCAATCACGTCCGGCACCCGCGCGGAAAGGCCCATGAGGAACCCGGTGTTGCCGATGGCCCACGTCATGTCCTCCATCGAGTCGTCGTCGAGCCGGCTCTGCCCGTCGACGTAGGCGAGGCGTCCTTTTGCCTCCCGCTCGGTGCGTGACGAGAGCACGGCGGCCGCCGCCCCGTCGGAGAAGAGGGAGTTGACAACGACGCTCTCCAGGGTGTCGTCGATCTGAAAGTGCAGCGTGCAGAGCTCCGTGCACACCACCAGCACGCGGGCGTCGGGCTGCGACTGGCAGAAGCTGTGGGCCACGCGCAGTGCGTTGAACGCGGCGTAGCACCCCATGAAGCCGATGAACGTGCGCTCGGTGGAGGCCGGGAGATCGAGCCGCTTCACGAGCTCGATGTCGAGCCCCGGGGCAAAGAAGCCGGTACAACTCACGGCCACGACGTGCGTGATCTCCTCGGCCTCAACGTCCGCCTCATCCAGCGCCCGCCCCGCCACGTCCTCGGCGAGCGGAATGGCGGCCTCTCGGTACTTTTCGTTGCGCTCCTGCGTCGACGGGGCTGGGTCGAGATCCCAGTTCTCGGGGAAAAAGGTGAACGCGTCTGCGTCGTCTTTCCCGTAGTCCTCCACGCAGGAGTAGCGGTAGTCGATGGCCGACTGCTCGTACAGGGCCGACAGACGGTTTCGTAGCGGCTCGGGCAGGCGCTCGATCTGCTGCATGAACTCGGCCGTTTCCGGCTGCGGCTTGCGGAGCGGGGGGTTACCGGTGGCGATGGACTCGATGATGGTGTGCATAAAACC
>PXTN01000069.1 GCA_003022565.1 Bacteroidetes bacterium QS_3_64_15
CTCCCACGGCGGGGGGTGGGGCACCTCCAGATACGGAGCTTGATGATGCGCGACGGAGACGCGCGGAAAGGACTGCGAGCGCACATGCGGGGATGGAGGCGGGGCCAGCCCGGTCGGCGCCACCGCAAGCGGACGATAGCCGACGGGCCGCTGCTGACCCGGAGCTGTCGATTCCTCGAGCATCGAGGTGTTCATCGCCTGAGCGAGGGCGTCCAGATATTGTTCTTCCTCCCGGTCGTGCAGCACCCAGGCATGCCACACGTCGCCCCGCCACTCGTCGTGGACGAGGTCGTAGAGGTTGCCCTGGTAGCGAAACTCGTGCTTCTCAACCCGCACGAACGACGACGCGGAGGACTGGCGTTCGGCCCGCGGAATGGTCAGGTGCTGAAGGTCCTCTAGAGGGCTTGGGGACTCCGACACCGCGGCAATCTCGTGTTGCTTCTGCTGCTGGGCATGATACCGACCAAGCAGCGCCCCGAGCATGCCCACCTGTCCCCCGAGCAGAGCCAAAATGAGAAGAGCAGTGAGCGCACTTCGCATCGACGCAGGGTCGTTAAGAAGTGGAGGCAACTTTTCATAGAAAAAGAAGGAGGCGGAGAAGTATCAACCGCGTCTCGCTGTGACCGTCATGAACGTCGATCAGCGGCCCCAGTCGTCACCGTTTGCAGGCTCCGTCGGAGATCCTGGTGTATCGCATTGTCCCCTGCGCTTCTCATCGCCCCCCCAACGGCCGAAATCCTGGAGACTTTCCGTCGGTCGCGCCGTGTGCAGTTGAAATGGAAGCGTCGGGCGGGCAGCCGGCGGCCGGCGCCATTTGTTTGTCTTCCTTGAGAGCCCCCGATAGATGGGGAGCAAGGGACTCTTTAGAGGCCGCGCAGCGCCTGCGTCATGGTGAGCTCCGGTTCGCCCTCCGAGGTCGGAAAGCCGAGGGGCCGTATGGTGTACTGCCGGTCCGTCTTCGGTGGCGAGGCCTGAACGGTCGTGTCCTGAACAGTGGCGTACACGGTTCGGAGGACGCGTTGGTACTTCTGCCGCATCATTCGCTGCTCCGTGACGGTGGCGCCGTAGGCCGAGTGGAGATCTCGGTAGGTCGAGGTCGGAGAAAGTCGCTCGATTCGGTCTCGCTGAGTCTGGAGAAGAGAATCGTGCTCTTCGTGCAAACTCTCAAAGTGCCCCGCCATCGGCTGAAGCGTGTCGGCCTTCGACGCCGCCGCTTCCAGCTCCTGGAGATCCGTCTCGGCCCGATCGAACTCGTCCGCGAAGGTCTGGACCGCCTTCCGCATCGCTTGGTAGGTCTTGGGCTTCGTGTCGTACTTGTCGCCGTAAGTGCGGCAGCCGCCTAGGAGCAGCCCTACGACAGCAAATAGCAGGGGAAAGAACTGTGACCGCAGCATATACCGCGAGGGATGGTTTTTATGGGATCGAACAGGGCGTATCAACGAACGAAAAAGCTGGCTCTCAGACGTAGGTCCGTTCATCCAGAAACCGTGATTTCTGCCCACCCCCTCCGTCGTCAGCGCGGTCCGGTTCGCGGGGATCACATTCCGCAAAAGAGACCGTCGCTCCGCAGAGAAACACCGGACGTGAGCGGATGGTATTCTACGATCCGGCAGCACGCAGTCCCGATAATCACACCTCGCAGCAGTCACGGGGTGGGCTCGATCTCGTTCCGGAGGGTTGGGCATCGCCCGACTGGACCGCCCGATGGGTCCCTGAACGGAAGAAGCCAGGGTTCATCCCGAGCCTCGACGGCCTGCCGGACCGCCACGGCCGTCCGCCCCGCGACTGAGACGCTGAGGGGCCACGCGTCCACGCTCGCCCTTTCCTCATACCTTGGTCGCCCCCTCTGCTCATGAGTGAACAAACGACCCGCCTCGTTCAACGCCTCCGTGCTCGCCTTCGACGAACGATGCGACGCATGTCGTGGGCCGAACTGGCGTTTGGGGCAGTTGTGGCCCTCGGCGGCGTAGCGGCCCTGTGGCTCGTCGCTGCGATCTTAGAAGCGACCCTGTGGCTCGATCCCACCGTCCGGACCGGGCTCATGGTGTTGATCGGGGCGGGTCTCCTTGGGGTCGGGGCCGCGCTGGTTGCGCGTCCGCTCGCCCGCCTGCTCGGGGTGTTGGACGGCCCCTCCGACGAGGAGGTGGCCCGGGCCGTCGGCGAGCATCATCCCGTCGTGGCCGACCGCCTGGTGAACCTCCTGCAGCTTGCCGATGGGCAGGCGTCGCACGCCCCGGCCCCATACGTTGATCGAGCCGTCCGACACCTGGCCGAGCAGATTGACGAGGTCCAGTTCGACGAGGTGGCCGACTTCCAACCGGCCCGGAGTGCCGCGCAGTGGGCCGCCCTCCCCCTCCTCGGCGTCTTCGCATTTTTGCTCGCGGCCCCCTCGACGTTCCTGAACGCCTCCGAGCGGCTGTTGGCCCCGCAGACCCCCTTCGACCGCCCCGCGCCCTTTGACTTTGCCGTTCAGCCGGGGGACGCGCGCCTCATCAAGGGCGACTCCCTCCGTGTCACCGTCCGGGCCACGGGACAGGTCCCCGAAACCGCGACGCTGCTCCTCCGCAACCCCGAAGACGACTCCCCTCGGCGAATCGCCCTGGAGGCGGGCCCCGCCGGTACGTTTCGACACACCGTGCCGAACCTGCGGCGACCGCTGCGCTACCGCGTCGTCGCCTCGCCGGTGCGCACCGAGTGGTACACGGTCGACGTGGCTCAGCGTCCCTTCCTCCGCCGGCTGCAGCTACAGGTGACGCCGCCCGCGTACACGGGTCGGCCGTCCCGCCGGCTTGCTCCCAACGTCGGCGACGTTACCGCGCTGCCCGGCACGCAGGTGACCGTGTCGGCCGCCCTGGGCGGGGCCCCCGTCGCGGATGCCTCCCTGGAGTTCGAGGAGAGCCCCACGCAGTCCCTCACTGTGACGGACGACTCGGCGACGGGGCGCTTCGTCCTCCAGCGGGAGGACAGCTACGTGCTCCGCCTGCAGAGCGAGGGAGACATCCCGAACCGTGACCCGATCCGCTACGATATCGACCTCCAGGCCGACGCCCGGCCCTCCGTCACCTTTCTTCAGCCCCCCGGGACCGCCGAGCTGACCCCTGCCCTGAGCCAACAGCTCCGGTTGCAGCTGAGCGACGACTACGGCTTCCGACGCGCCGAGCTGTTTTACCGCCGCGTCGACGGCGACTCCTCCTTTGCCTCCACCGAGCTACCCCTCACTGAGCCTCAGCAGGCCGATCAGGTCCTCGACCACACGTGGCTCCTCGTTCAGGACAGCGGGCTCGACCTCGAACGGGGCGACGAGGTGGCCTACTACGTCAAGGCCTGGGACAACGACATCTTCAACGGCCCCAAGAGCGGTCGTACGACCACCCAGCGGCTTCGCTTTCCCGCCCTCTCCGAGCAGTACGAGGAGCTCGACACCCTGCAGCAGCAGACGGGCGAGCAGATGCAGCAGCTCGACCGCGAGTCCAAAAACGCACAGCAACAGTTCCGCACGCTCCGCGACGAACTCCGCCGCACCCGCCAGGCCGACTGGGAAGATCAGCGTCAGCTCGAAGAGTTGCAGAAGAAGCAGAAATCGCTGTCGCAGGGCAAAAAAGAGCTGGCCCGTCAGGTCGACTCGTTGAATCAGGAGATGCAGCGCAACGACCTGTCGAGCCCGGAGACGAGCAAGAAATTTCAGGAGCTGAAGCGCACCGTCGACGAGATGAAGTCGAAGAACCTGCAGAAGGCGCTCCAAAAGCTGCAAAAGTCGATGCAGAAACAGAGCTTTCGCCAGATGCAGTCGTCCATGGAAAACGCGAAGTCCCGCCTGGAGCAGCAGAAGCAACAGTTGGAGCGGACGCTCAATCTGTTCAATCAGCTCAAGGCGCGGCTGAAAATGGAGGAACTGACGCGCCGGACCGAGGATGTGAAGAAGCGGGAGGATCAGATTGCGGAGAAGACCGCCGAACGGATGGACTCCTCCTCTACGTCAGACGCCGACTCTACGCGTCAATCCGACGATCCGTCCGAGAACCCCCGTCCATCCGCCGACTCCTCGTCCTCGGACTCCGACTCGACTGCTGCCCCTTCCTCCTCCCGTTCAGACTCCGCCGCCACGTCGCGGACCGACTCGACTGCCACCGGCCGCACGGATTCCACGTCTGCCTCCCCCTCCGACTCGCTGTCCGCCCAGCGGTCGTCGTCCCCCGACTCCTCTGCCAACAACTCATCTGCCAATGAGGACCTGGCCCGCGAGCAAGAACAGCTGGCCAAGGAGATGAAGAAGCTCATGAAGTCGATGAAGAAGACCAAGCAGGAGATGGAGGACGTGCCCTCAGCTCCGAAGAAAAAGCTAGACAAGCTTCGGAAGCAGATGCAGCAGCAGAACATGCCGAAGCAGATGCGCCAGAACAGCCAGCAGCTGCGCAAGAATCAGCTCCAGAAGGCCCGCCAGCAACAGCAGCAGATGCAGAAGCGCCTCCAAAATATGCAGTCGAGGCTATCCCAGATGAAGCAGCAAATGCAGGGGCAGCAGCAACAGATGAACATTCGCGGCCTCCGCAGTGCGCTGGAGAACACGCTCCGCCTCTCGAAAGATCAGGAGGACCTGCGCACCACCGTGGAGACGCTGGACGACGACGAGCCGACGGTTCGTCGCTACGCCGGGCAGCAAAAGAGCCTCACCGACGGCCTCGACGACCTGGCCGATTCGCTCCAGTCGATCGCCAGCCGCGTGCCCGAGATGTCGCAGGCTGTGCAGAAAAAGACCGGGAACGCCTTGCGGGCCATGGAGCAGTCCACCTCGTCGCTCGACCAGCGCAAGGCGAACGAGGCGACCGGCTACCAGAAGACCTCCATGATGCACCTCAACGACCTGGCCCTGCTTCTCTCACAGCTCCTGGATCAGATGCAGCAGCAGAGCGGGGGCCAGGGTCAGATGTCGATGCAGCAGGCCATGCAGCAGCTCCAGAAGGCCTCGGGCCAGCAGCAGAAGCTTAACAAGCAAATCCAGAATTTTCTCAAGAAGGCCCAGGGCAGTCGCCTCTCGCCCGACATGAAGGCGCGACGCAAGCAACTGGCCAAACAGCAGCGACAAATCAAACAACAGCTCGAAGAAATGAACGTGGGGCAGGAGACCAAGAACAAGCTTCTCGGTGACCTGCAGAAGATTGCCGAGCAGATGGAGCAGTCCGCCGACGAGTTGGAGAGTGGCCGTCGCAGTCGAGACCTCATCAAGCGCCAACAGCAAATTCTCACGCGTCTCCTCAACGCCCAGCAATCCCTCCGCACGCAGGGCAAGAAGCAGGAGCGACGGGGCCGTCAGGCGGACGAGGACATCGACCGAGAAGACCCGGGAGAACGTCCCGCTCAAAATGAGACCGATGCGCTCCGCCGCGACCTCATCCGCGCCCTGGAGATGGGGTACAACTCCGACTACGAGGAGCTCATCAAGAAGTACTTCGAGCTCCTGCAGGACGAGGGAGCGGAGGAGTAGCTGCCTTCGCCCAGGCCCCCTCTACATTGGGTCCTCCAGAAACCGGTCCGCCAGGTCGGGGGTCGGGGCGCGGCACGCATCGCGGATCCCGAACCACTGGTACCGATTCGCCGCGATCCGGTCGTATAGCCAATCCCGCACCGGACGGGGGACGACGATAAATGCGTAAAGCAGCGGCCAGGGGGCATCGAGACGGCGGACGACCCGGAGGGCGGCCGTGGAGCGCGTGTAGAGCTGTCCCTTCTCGATGAGCACCACGGAGTCCAGCGCCTCCGGCTCAACCCCGTACGCCCGCAGATACGGACGGGCCGCCTCCGACTGAAGCGATCCCAACCGGAAGTAGCCCTCGGAATCGGCGTCGAGAACGACATTGACGAAGGCATTGCAGAGATTGCACACCCCGTCGAACAGAAGGAGTGCAGAGGGGGCATCTTCCGAAGCGTCCGGAGGGCGCGCGCCCGGCGGCGGCTCTTCTGAGTTTGTCAAGACGCGTACAAATCGCTTGGAGAAGACCGAGGCAAAAGAAAAACGGCTCCGCCGGTGAGCGGAGCCGTCGGGGGCCAACGGATGGCGAGCGATATGAAGTAGTAGCGGGGGCGGGATTCGAACCCGCGACCTTCAGGATATGAGCCTGATGAGCTACCACTGCTCCACCCCGCGATTTTGAACCACTCTCTGGTATCCAGCAGACCGGCCCAGGTTTCGTCACGCGCCAATTTCACGGCGATCTAAAACCGAGTGTCCCGTCCTGGAGCGAAGGGTCTTTTCCGCCGAAACCAGAAATACAGAGCCGCCTCCCGGACTCGAACCGGGGACTTCATCCTTACCATGGATGTGCTCTACCACTGAGCTAAGGCGGCAGGCTGATTTTGGATTACGGATTTTGGATTGTTTACCGCGCTGTTGCGACCCGAAATCCCATTTCTAAGATTCAAAATCGAGTAGAGCGGGAGACGGGATTCGAACCCGCGACTTTCACCTTGGAAGGGTGATGCTCTACCCCTGAGCTACTCCCGCAAACACGTTTTGGAGTTGTGATCGTGGATTTTGGCGGCGACCCGGGTCCAACCCGTCGATTGGAAATCCAAAATCCTCAATCCGAAGTCCAAAATTGAAGAGTGGGCCGGGGAGGATTCGAACCTCCGAAGGCATAAGCCGGCAGATTTACAGTCTGCTGCGTTTGTCCACTTCGCTACCGACCCACAGAGAGCGACTGGAGACACTGTTTGTCATCCCAGCGGCTCGTCTTTCCAGGTTCCATTCAAGGTTCTGAGGGCAAGAAAGTTGCCCGCGCCAGGATCGAATTTCAAATGAAGAGACCCGAATGGGTTCGCAGACGGGGACCCGCTCGTCAATGCCTGATCGAGCTCTACTACTACAGTGTCAACTGTGGTTTTGCGGATCGAAATGTGATCTCAAAACCCCGGGCCGGTCGCGTCGAGCAACGTCGAGGGCCGGAGGTCATGCTGCTTGCAGCACGAGCACGTTCCAGGGTGGGCTCGAAATGACGGGCCGTAATTTGGGAATTTTGAGATCGCGTATTCAACCCGTAGAATGACGGTTGACGCTGGATTAGTCACGGTCCTCAAAATCAAGGGCCGCAGAGTTGATGCAGTAGCGGTCCCCCGTGGGCTCGGGGCCATCGTCGAAGACGTGGCCGAGGTGGGCCCCACACTCGCCACACACCACCTCGGTGCGCCGCATGCCGAGGCTGTGGTCGGCCTGGAGCTCAACGTTGGCCTCATCGATCGCCTCGTAGAAGCTCGGCCAGCCGCTACCGGACTCGAACTTGGTGTCCGAGTCGAAGAGCGGCGTGTCGCAGACCACACAGCAGTAGGTCCCGTCCGCCTTGTGGTCCCAGTACTCGCCGCTAAAGGCTCGCTCCGTCCCGGCTTTCTGGGTTACGTGGTACTCTTCCTCGGTAAGCTCCTTGCGGAGCGCATCGTCCGAGGGACGAGACCGTTCAACTTTGGACATGGCGGGGCAGAATCTAATTCGCTGAAAGAGAATGAAACGACAGATGACCCTCCGAGGCGTCAGCCCCCAGCGGGACCACTGCCCATTTGCGTCATTGCCCATTTACGAAGCGCACCGGACCGATGGGTTAGAGTCCGAGCGGGACTTCCATCAGGAGTGGTCTTCGGAATCCGAAGGCCGGTCTTCGTTCGAAGCGCTGTCCTCCTCCAGAATTTCGGCCTCGCCGGCGTCGACCTCTTCCGATGCCCCGTCGCCCTCGGCGGCCACCTCCCCGTTGGTTGTGGGAAGCTGCTCAAACTCCTCGGCATCGCCGTCCACGAGACGCAGGACATCCTTTCCAGGCACCTCTTCCCGCTCAATGAGCATCCCGGCCAGGTCGTCGAACGCCTCTCGATGCTCGTTCAGGGTCTCCACGGCCCGGCTGAACGCATTCTCGGTGATGCGGCGAATCTCCTCGTCCACCTCTCGGGCCGTCTCATCGCTGTACTCGCGGCCCTTCGCCAGCTCTTCCCCCAGGAAGACGTTGCCCTGATCCTCACCGAGTGAGATGTGCTTGAATTGCTCGCCCATGCCCCAGTCCAGGACCATCTTCCGCGCCATCTTGCGCACCTGCTTGAGGTCATTCTCGGCACCGCTGGTGGCGGTGTCGAAGATGAGCTCTTCCGCGGCGCGCCCCCCCATGATCACGGCCAGGCGGTCGAGGATATAATCGAGTCGATACAGGTACTTATCCTTCTCGGGCAGTTGCTGCGTTACGCCCATGGCCTGCCCACGGGGCACGATGGTAACCTTGTGCACCGGATCGGCATTGGGAAGCACCGCCGCCACGATGGCGTGACCCGCCTCGTGGTAAGCAAGCAGTCGCTTCTCTTCGTCGTCCAGCACGAGACCATCGCGCTTCAGGCCCATCATCACCTTGTCTCGAGCCTCTTCAATGTCACTGGCCTGAATGGCATCATGCTCGTAGCGGCCCGCCAGGAGCGCCGCCTCGTTGAGGAGATTCTCGAGGTCGGCCCCACTGAAGCCCGGGGTGCTTCGGGCGATCTCTTCGAGATCGACATCGTCACTCAGGGGCTTGTCCCGGGCGTGGATTTTCAGAATCTCGTATCGGGACTGCTTGGTCGGGAGGGCGACGGTAATCTGGCGGTCGAAGCGACCGGGCCGCGTGAGGGCGGAGTCGAGGATGTCGGGCCGGTTCGTGGCCGCCATCACGATGACCCCCTCGTTCTCTTCGAAGCCGTCCAGCTCGGAGAGAAGCTGGTTCAGGGTCTGTTCGCGCTCGTCGTTGCCGCCGCCAAGCCCGGCACCTCGCTTTCGCCCAATCGAGTCGAGCTCGTCGATGAAGATGATGGCGGGAGAGGTCTCCTTCGCCTCGCTGAACATGTCGCGCACCCGAGAGGCACCCACTCCGACGAACATCTCCATGAAGTCGGACCCCGATACGCTGAAGAAGGGCACGTCTGCCTCCCCGGCCACCGCCCGGGCGAGGAGCGTCTTTCCGGTGCCCGGCGGCCCCACGAGGAGGACCCCCTTCGGCACCTTGCCTCCCAGTCCCTCGAAGCGATCCGGGTTCTTCAGGAACTTGATGATTTCGCGCAGCTCCTCCTTTGCGCTGTCGGCCCCGGCCACGTCGTCGAACGTGGTGTCCTCCTCATCTTTGTCGTAGAGCTCGGCCTTGCTCTGGCGGACCGAAAAGAGCCCTTGGCCCTGCGACTGCATGCGGCGGAGGAAGATGTACCCCACCCCAAACAGCAACAGAACCGGCAGGAGGCCCATGATCACCAAGCCCCACGGAAAGTCGCTCTTCGGCTTGGTCACCACGTCCACATTCTGAGCCTCCAACAGGTCCATCAGCTTTTCGTCACCAAACGAGGGCAGGTAGGTAACAAAGTTCTGGTACGTGGACGAATTTCCCTGCGTGGTCCGACTCGCCTGGGACTTCAGCTTGCCATTAATCGTGTTGCCCTGTACCTCCACGCGCTCCACATTTTCTTGCTGGAGCTGTTCGCGGAACTCGCTATAGCCAATGCGTTCGCCCCCCGAGGGCCCCATGCCCCAATAGCTGTAAGCCCACAGGGCGAGCAGCGTCCCCGCAATGACCCAGATGATGAGACGCCCTCGGCCGGCGCCGGGAGGGGACCCGTCGGTCAGTCCGGATCCGTCCTGATTATCGTTCTGAAGGTTTTGATCAGCCACGTCAACTCAACTGGTTGGTAACGATCATCGAGTGCCGCCCGATAGGACACGCCGTCCGAGAACCCTGGCAGCGGGCCGGTGGCTACGAGCGGTCGTTCATACACCCGCGGGCACGGATTGTGTCCCGAACCGCCTCTTCGGGGATTGTTCTTTCACATGAAGAACGGTCGTTACACGGACGTTTCGGGTAGAGATCCGCGAACGGCGGTTGCTTCTATTCAGGCGGATGAATTATTCTGTACGGTCCTCTTTTGTCCAACCGAAACCCGGCACTTGCTTCCTCAACCCGTCACGTCTCCATTTGACCATGACAGAATCATCGCTAGCATCTCCCGATTCTTTTCCATTCGGCCAAGAGGTCGTCTGGGAACCGGACCCGGACATCGCTTCGGCCTCGAATCTGCGAAAATTCATGGATCGGCACAATCTTTCCGATCTCGATGCGTTGCAGGAGCGCTCCACAGCGGACGTTGCCTGGTTTTGGGAGGCCGTCCTCGAGGACCTGGACATCGAGTTCTATCGCGACTACGAAAAGATTGTCGACCTCTCCGAGGGCATTCGACAGCCGACCTGGTGCGTAGGTGGAAAGATGAATATTGTGCATAACCTGCTCGATACGTGGCAGGGCACTCCGGTGGAGGACCGAATTGCCCTCCGCTGGGAAGGGGAAGACAGGTCCACCCGGACGCTTGCCTACGGTGAGCTTCACCGTCGTGTCTGTCGCTGCGCGAATGCGTTACGGGACCTGGGCCTGGGGAAAGGAGACCGGATTGGGCTCTACATGCCAATGACTCCGGAGATCGTCATTGCCTTCCTGGCAATCGTCAAAATTGGCGGGGTCCTGCTCCCCCTCTTCAGCGGCTACGGCGTGGGGGCGATCGTCACCCGCCTCCAGGGGGCCGACGCCAAGGCCCTCTTCACCGCGGACGGCTTCGCGCGCCGGGGCAGTCCGATTGAGATGAAGGAGACCGCAGACGAAGCGGTCGAGCAGTGTCCGAGCGTGGAGCACGTCGTCGTGCACCGGCACTTGGGCCGGGACGACACGCCCATGACGGACGGTCGTGATCACTTCTGGGACGACGTGATGGCGGGGCACAGCACCGAGGCCCGCACGGCGCGGACCGACGCCGAGGACGTGGTCATGATCATCTACACGAGTGGCACCACGGGGCCGCCGAAGGGGACAGTGCACACCCACTGCGGCTTTCCCATCAAGGGCGCGCAGGACATGTACCACCCGATGGACCTGAAGCCCGGCGAGACGATGTACTGGATGAGCGACATGGGGTGGATGATGGGTCCGTGGCTCGTGTTTGGGACCCTCACCATCGGCGCCACTATGGTGCTCTACGACGGAGCCCCCGACCACCCCGATCCGGGACGGCTCTGGCGCATGGTGGACGACCACGAGGTGACGCACCTCGGCGTGTCGCCCACCCTCATCCGCGCCCTCAAGACGCATGGCGACGCACCCGTGAACGCCTCCGACCGGTCGAGCCTGCGCGCGATCGGCTCGACAGGTAGCCCCTGGGATCCGGAGTCGTGGCGGTGGTGCTTCGAGACGGTCCTGAACGGCGAAAAGCCGATCCTCAACTACTCCGGCGGCACCGAGATCTCCGGTGGCATCCTCTGTGGAAACTTCCTGGAGCCACTCAAGCCCGCCGCCTTCTCCGGGCTAGTCCCCGGCATGGACGCCGACGTGGTGGACGCCGAGGGCACGCCGGTGCGGGGCGAGGTCGGCGAGCTCGTCTTGCGGAAACCCTGGATCGGCATGACACGGGGCTTCTGGGGCGAGGACGACCGCTACCGCGATGCCTACTGGAACCGCTTCGACGGCCTGTGGGTGCACGGCGACTTCGCGGCCATCGACGCGGACGGCCTCTGGTACATCCTGGGCCGCTCGGACGACACGATCAATGTGGCCGGCAAGCGGCTGGGCCCCGCCGAGATTGAGGCGCTCCTGAACGCCCACGAGGCGGTCGCGGAGAGCGCGGCCATCGGGGTGCCCCACGACGTGAAGGGGTCCGAAATCGTCGCGTTCGCGGTGCTGGAGCCGGGCCGTGACGAGAGCGACGATCTCCGCGAGGAGCTCTTGCAGGGGGTCGTCGACGAGATGGGCAAGCCCCTGAAGCCGCGTGAGATTCTGTTTGCCGACGCCCTGCCCAAGACGCGCAACGCCAAGGTCATGCGCCGGGTCATCCGGGCCGCGTATCTCGACGAGGACCTGGGCGATACGTCGAGCCTCGACGACCCGAGCACAATCGAGGCCATTCGAGCGGCGCGATGACTCCTTCCTGCAACTGCTAGGGCCCCTGCATCCGTAAACATCTGCTCTGCTCAGCGCGTACCTACGGCCCGATAACGTCAAGGAAATGTGAAGTGGAGGGACAAGATGCGACTACGCACGATCCTGATCGCGGTGGTTCTGTGGGGGAGCGTTGCTGCTCCATGGACCGCGGCTCAGTCGTCCTCGACGCTCGTCGTGAAGGGCCGCGTGCTCGACGCGGAGACGAATGCTCCCCTGTCCGACACCCACGTCTTCGTCGCCGAGTCGATGAACGGGACCGTCACCGATTCGACCGGGCGGTTTCGTCTCGACGAGGTGCATCCCGGCGCAAAGCGACTCTACGTGTCGAGGGTCGGGTACGCGAACGAGGCGGTGGACTTTGATCCGACCCCGGGGCGGACGCAGGTATTTACCGTCCGACTTGCGCCGGAGGTGCTGGAAACGTCCCCAGTCACCGTCTCGGCGGAGCGGGACGAGGCGTGGTACGAGCGGCTCGATCGGTTCAAGCGTCTGTTCGTCGGGGCCTCCGGCTTCGCCGAGAAGTGCAAGCTCGTAAACCCCGAGGTGCTTCGCTTCGAGGAGAAGTGGTGGGGCACGTTCAAAGCCCAGGCCGAAAAGCCGGTAGTGATCGAAAATCGGGCCTTGGGCTATCGCCTCACCTACTTCCTGAAGGAGTTCGAGAAGAGCGGCTCTGTGGTGCGTTGGGACGGGGAGCCGCTCTTCGATCCCCTCACGCCTCAAGACTCCTCGCAGGCAGCCCGGTGGCGACAAAATCGGCGGGAGGCATACCGGGGCTCCCTTCGGCATTTCCTCCGGGCCCTTCTGGATGACCGGCTTAAGGAAGAGCAGTTCGAACTGTACCGCCTGCCCCGGGCGTCCGCCTTCCGCCACACCTCCCGCGCGGACCGGATGCCCACGAGCCGCGACCACATTCTAGAGCCCAGCCCCGACGATTCCACGTACCATCTCGACGTCCGCGATCGGCTCGAAGTAGTCTACCGCGGAGAGCCGGAGAGCGAACTGTACCTCGAGTGGGCGGACCGTTCTCGCCGGGCTCCTAAAGACCACCAGACCTCCCAGATTGAGCTCAACGAGCACCCGATCCACATCGACCCGTACGGAGAAATCGTCGAGCCGTACGGCGCCACGCTCTATCGGTACTTCGCCTTCACCACGCGGATGTCCAAACGCCTCCCGCGCGAATACGAGCCGCCGGAGTGATGGGTGAAGAGGTAAGGCGTGAGTCTCCGCGACTGGGCTCCTCACAAACGCCCCACGAATCACGCATCACATCATCCAGAACGCATTTTCGTAGTGACTCACCTCGGGCGGTCCGTCGCGCAGCATCACCGTCACGACGTCGAACCGTGCGGGGGCGCCTTCGAACCGGCGCTCGTGCAGGTACGCTCGCGCCACGTCGATGAGCGACTCCTGTTTCTCCTCGGTGATAGAGGCCTCCGGAGCGCCAAAGTCCATTCCGCTGCGCGCCTTGACCTCCACGAAGACGAGCTCACCGCCCCCGTCCGGGTCTAGACACACCAGGTCCACCTCGTTGCGCTCGAAGTGGTAATTGCGTTCCAGGATGCGATAGCCGTTCTCTTCGAGGTGGCTCGCCGCCACCTCTTCGCCGCGGTCTCCAATGTCGTTCGTCGTTGGCATGGTAGGGAGGACTCGTGCGAGAACGGGCCGTCAGTGCGAAGAATCAGCTTGATTCGAATCGGCGTCTTTGAGGTGCACCGCACCGTCTAGGAGCTGCTCGATCTGGTCGACGTTCTTGTTCCGAACGAGGGGGAGGAGGGCCCCGGAGACGCCTTCGAGCACCTGCACGAGATCGATGAGGTTGGCGAAGCGGCGGTGCAACACCTGCTCGGCCTCCGGCCGCTCCGCAATCGTCTCGTCGTCATCGACGAGCACCTCTGCACACTCCTCCAGCCGCGACCGGACCGGGTGGACCTCTCGGCGTTGTCGCTCCTCGATGATCCGGGCCGTGATCTGCCAGACGTCCTTCTCCGCCTCGTAATAGTCTTTTCGGGAACCGGTCCGTTCAGTTTTGCGGACCAGGTTCCAATCCACGAGGGATCGGAGATTCATATTCGCGTTGCCCCGACTCACGTCGAGCCGGTCCATGATCTGGTCGGTGTTGAGGGGCTCCTCGGCACAGTAGAGAAGTGCGTGGACCTTCGCCATGGTGCGGTTGATGCCCCAGGTCGAGGCCATTTCTTCCCACAACGAGACGAAACGGTCCACCGCGTCGCGGGCCCGGCGACTGGAGGAGCCGTCGGCAGTCGACGGGTCGGAGATCGATGATTCAGCAGGTCCCATGAGTCGTCCACTCCTTGAGAGAAGAATCCCCCGCGGGAGACTGGGCTCGATCCGCAGGGTGAATTCCGTACTCCTAAATCCCTCCGAATTGTTTCTTTTCTGCACCGAGCACCTACACATCGACGTCGGTGGTTTGTAGGTTTTTTGGTGCGTCCGCGACAAATCCGTTCTAGCCGCCGGACGGGCGTACGGCGTCCCCCGCAGCGCACTTCTCCGAGCAGAACTCCACGTGCCACATGTCGCCCTCCTCTCCAGAGTCCGACGCTCCCATCATCACAATCACGACGGACTTCGGCACCGAGGACGCCTACGTCCCGTCGATGAAAGGCACGATGCTCTCCATCTGTCCGCAGGCTCGGCTGGTGGACGTGACCCACGACATCAGTCCACAGGACGTGATGGAGGCCGCCTTCGTGCTGCGGTCGACCTGCCCGTATTTTCCGGAGGGAGCCGTTCACCTCGTGGTCGTTGATCCGGGCGTGGGTACGGACCGGCGCGCCGTGGCGCTCCGCGCGGAAAACCAGTGGTTCGTGGGCCCGGACAACGGCGTCTTCCCCCTCGTGCTCGACCAGGAGCCGCCCAACGCAATGGTCGAACTGGACGACCCGGCGTTCTGGCGAAGCGCCTCCCCGAGCACCACGTTCCACGGCCGCGACATCTTCGCGCCCGCCGCCGCTCCCCTCGCCGCTGGGCGGTCCGTGGAGGAGATCGGATCGCCGATCGACACGCTCGAACCACTTCGCTGGGCGCGCCCGTCCACGGCCCCAAACACGGTTCAGGGGTGGGTCGTCCACGTCGATCATTTCGGGAACTGCATTACGAACATTCAGCGGTCGACCCTGGCGGAGGCTGCCGACGTGGACGCGTCGGAGTCGTCGCCCGACGCCGTCCCGCCCCTCGAGTGCTACGCGGGGAATACCGTCCTTCAGGAGCTGCGTCCCACCTACGGCGCCGTGCCGGAGGGCGACCCGCTGATGCTGTTCGGGAGCACAGGGCACCTCGAAATCGCCGCCAATGGGGGGAACGCCGCTGAACTGCTCGACATACGAAAGGGAGATTCCGTGAAGCTCGTCCTCGACGACTCGTCGGGGTAACCCGTTGCCTGCAGCCGCCCGCGTGAGTCCCGTTCCGGCCCCCGATTGCGACGACATGGCCCCGTCCTCCCTCCACGAACGTCTCAAGACGCTCTATCCCCTCGCCTGCCTGCTGGTGGGCCCCGACGACGCCCCCGACCTCCTGCTCCGGGCCTACGGGCAGGTCGCCGAGCGCCCCCCGGCGGAACGCCCCGACGACCTGGAGGCGTGGCTCTCGGTCCTCCTGCGTGCGGCCTCGAAGGACGGAGCGTCCGAAGATCTGGAGACTGTGCCTGCGCCCGAGGCCGACGCTCCTCCGGTCGATCCGCTGCGGCTGGAGGTCGCCGA
>PXTN01000070.1 GCA_003022565.1 Bacteroidetes bacterium QS_3_64_15
CCAGTTACGAGAATTCAGTGTACACTCTCCACTTCTGAATTCGCTGCCCTCCAGTAGCGCCGTTGGAGTCCAACGGCGCTGCGGGGATCAACGTCGGAACGTGGCTCGATCAACTGGATCGCCGGGCATTCGGAGACCTGTACACTGATCTCTGGCATACGGTATGAGGAGGTCATTGCCGGACGATGCGAGAACGGAGGGATTCGTACTCGTGTCGCGAAGTATTCACATTGAAACCCAGCAGCAGGTAGAGGTCGGGATGAAAAAGTCATGATCGGTCGCAACCTTGTTTGGCCGACCAATAATCGTGCTCATCGTCCTGATGTCTGCCTATCATGTTCCGTCGCCACGCCGCTCATGTCCGCTCGTTCAGCGTTTCTTCCGCATGTCTGGTGCTTGCCTTGCTCCTGGCGGGGAGTCCGCTTCACGCCCAGCAGCCGGACCGCCGGGCGCCGGACCGCCCGCTCCCGGAGCGTTTGCTTCCGGATCGAGGGGAGGCCCAGGCGCCCTCTGAGCGAGGGCGAACACGGGCGGAGGCCCTGCCCCGACGTCGGGCACAGCCGTCCGCGCCCGCCTCGCTCACGAATACCCCGGCCAACCTCTTCACCCGTGCGGGAGCGGGGCTGACCGGCGTGTACAGCGGTTCCTCCTCCACGGTTGGGGACGTGGACGGGGACGGGCATCTCGACCTGGTGGTTACCGGCGTGGACCAAAACCGGGATCCAACGACGACGCTGTACCTGGGGGACGGGAGCGGGGGGTTTAGCGAGGCGTACGCGGGGCTGACCGACGTGTCCGACGGTTCCACCACGCTGGGGGACGTGGACGGGGACGGGAATCTCGACCTGGTGCTTACCGGCCAGGACCAAAACCTTGATCCAACGACGACGGTGTACCTGGGAGACGGGAGTGGGGGATTTAGCGAGGCGAATGCGGGGCTGACCGGCGTGCGGCGCAGTTCCTCCACGCTGGGGGACGTGGACGGGGACGGGAACCCCGACCTGGTGATTACCGGACGGGACCAAAACGACAATCGAATCTCGACGCTGTACCTGGGGGACGGGAGCGGGGGGTTCAGCGAGGCGAATGCGGGGCTGACCGACGTGTCCGACGGTTCCTCCACGCTGGGGGACGTAGGCGGGGACGGGGATTTGGATCTGGTCGTGACCGGCAGCGATGCCCTTTTCGGGGCGTCGGCCCGCGCGTACATGAACCGCACCGTGCAGGAGCCGCCGAATCAGGATCCCGTAATCACCCGAACGCTGGAGTCCTTCACAGTTGCTCCGGGACGCACAGTCACGCGGTTGGTCGAGGCCGGGGACGCGGATGGAGATCCTCTCACCCTTTCCCTCACCCAGGGCGGAGGTGTCGATGGCGTGTCCGTTACCGACGCCGGAAATGGCGTGGCGGAGCTTACCTTCACGCCGTCTCGCGGCCAGTCCGGACAGAGCTTCACCGTCTCCGTGGAGGCCAGCGACGGCAATGGGGGGACCGCCACCGGATCGGTTACGGTGGATGTGGGAGATGAATTCGCGGCCCTCGACGCTGGGCTTGCCGGCGTGGAGGGCGGTTCCTCCACGCTGGGGGACGTAGGCGGGGACGGGCATCCCGACCTGGTGATTACCGGCGAGGACCAAAACCTTGATCCAACGACGACGGTGTACCTGGGGGACGGGAGCGGGGGGTTTAGCGAGGCGGATGCGGGGCTGACCGGCGTGTACGGCAGTTCCTCCACGGTGGGGGACGTGGACGGGGACGGGCATCTCGACCTGGTGATTACCGGCTGGGACCAAAACTACGATCCATCGGCGACGCTGTACCTGGGAGACGGGAGCGGGGGGTTTAGCGAGGCGTACGCGGGGCTGACCGGCGTGGTGCAGGGTTCCTCCACGCTGGGGGACGTGGACGGGAACGGGCATCTCGACCTGGTCATTACCGGCGGCGAAGGATACCAGGAGCCACCATCGGCAACGCTGTACCTGGGGGACGGGAGCGGGGACTTTAGCGAGGTGGGAGCGGGGCTGACCGGCGTGGAGTTCGGGTCCTCCACGCTGGGGGACGTGGACGGGGACGGGACTCTCGACCTGGTGATTACCGGCGATGACCAGAACGATGATCCAGCGACGACGCTGTACCTGGGGGATGGGAGCGGGGGATTTAGCGAGGCGAACGCGGGGCTGACCGGCGTGTCGGGCGGTTCCTCCACG
This sequence comes from Bacteroidetes bacterium QS_3_64_15, assembly GCA_003022565.1. GTDB lineage: Bacteria > Bacteroidota > Rhodothermia > Rhodothermales > Salinibacteraceae > Salinibacter. Next base: position 2,208 of record PXTN01000070.1, read on the forward strand.
CTGGGGGACGTGGACGGGGACGGGAATCTCGACCTGGTGATTACCGGCTTTAGCGACAACGGTCGAATCTCGACGGTGTACCTGGGGGACGGGAGCGGGGGCTTTAGCGAGGCGAACGCGGGGCTGACGGGGGTTAGTTCCGGTTCCTCCACGGTGGGGGACGTGGACGGGGACGGGACTCTCGACCTGGTGATTACCGGCACGGACCAAAACGACGATCCAACGTCGACGCTGTACGAGAACCTTTCGAGCCAAGACTATCAGGTTGCCTCCGTCACCCAACCGGTCAGCGGCGACGGGACGACCGCGTTTGGGGACACGGGCGCCGAGATCCAGTTCGCCGGTACGAGCGGCTCCGGGGACGTGACCGTCCAGCGCTTTTCCAACGGCCCCACCGTTCCGCTCGGCATTCCGGAGGACAACGTGAGTTCCTACCGCTTCGTGATTTCCGCTGGAGGGGACCTAACCTTCGGCGATGACACCGAGGTGCGCCTCGACGTGAGCACGCTCGAGGGCATTGGCGACGCCTCGAATGTGACCGTCTACAAGCGCTCGGTGCGCGGACGGGGGCCGTTCGCTGCGCTCAGCACCTCATACGACGGAGCGGCAAACCAACTGGTCGCCGAGACGGGCGCGTTCAGCGAGTTCGTGTTGGCCAGCAACACCGAGCCGCTGCCCGTGGAGCTTGCCTCCTTCGAAGCGAACACGACCGACGACGAGGAGGAGGCGGCGGCGGTGCTCCGGTGGACCACCGCTTCGGAGACAAGCAATGCCGGCTTTGCGGTCCAACACCGCGCCGACTCGACGGGGGCCTGGGAACAGCTCGGCTTCGTGGAGTCGAAGGCCCCGGGCGGCACCTCGCCTGACGCGCAGACGTACCGGTTCCGGACCGACGCCCTGGAGGTAGGCACGCATGGCTTCCGCCTGCAGCAGGTCGACACGGACGGCACCACGCGCGTCTCCCGGGCCGTTCAGGCCAGGGTGTCGATGGAGGAGGCCTTCCGTTTGACCACGTACCCGAATCCGGTGCAGCGGCAGGCGACGGTGAAGGTGGCCGTCCAGACGGAGCAGGAGGTGCAGCTCCGGCTCTACGACGTGCTGGGGCGGCGGCTTGCCACGCTCTACGACGGGCCGCTGCCCGCGCAGGAGTCGCGCACGATAACCCTCCGCCCCGACGACCTCGGGCTGTCGAGCGGCGCGTACTTCCTCCGTCTTGTCGGGGAGGAGGGGACGCGGACACGGCGCCTGACGGTGGTCCGTTGACGGGGGCTTGCTCTTTGAAGGCGATTTCTCAGCCGGGGGCCGGTCGCGAGACGGGCCTCCGGCTTTTGTCATTGTGCCCAACGGTGTAAAGTTGAGCGCTCAGGCTTGAAGACCGTCGAACGTCTCGAATCCAAGGATCCCCGGCCTCGAAAAAATCGGCGTCTCGGAGGTCCCGAAACCGAAACGACCGAAATTCGGCATGCCTGAGCGCTTCGACCGAAGGGAGGAGCGGGAGTTTGGCGAATTTCAGTGAAGGTTGAAGGGCCTCAGCCGATTTTTTCACAGCCTTGACCTTTTCGTCCATTTTGGGTCAAGCCAAAATGGACACCCCGATTGGAGGATCGAGCAAGTCCCTGCGTCTCAGCAACCAACCTGAACGAAAGAAGAAGGCAAGTGGCATCGTTTTGAAATAAACTTTACACCGTTTTCATTGTGCCCCTGCCGATCCCGCACCCGTCCCGTGGCGGGCGATTCGGGCACGGGCTCAACGCCGCTTTGGATCGAAATTCGCTTGAATCCAGCGAAGCGATTCGTAAATTGTGAACTGTCTATTCCTGACACCATCCCGCTCACGACTGCGCTCCTCCGCCATGCTTGAAACCGCCTCCGCGACCCGAATTGAGCCACTCGGCTCTCGTCGCGACCGGCACACACGCCTGGAGGCCCTGCGCACCGCCTTCACGGGCCTCGACACCGAGTACTCTCTGATCGACGGCAGCACAACCCCCCGCACGTACCTCGACAGTGCCGCCTCGACCCTGCGTTGCACCGTCGCCGACGACATCGTGGAGCGCGCCCTCCGGCACTACGCCAACACGCACTCGGAGCTGCACGCCGGGGCCCGCATCATGACGCATCTGTACGAGCAGGCCCACGAAATTGTGGGTGCCTTCGTGGATGCCCCCGACGACTACACCACCGTGTTTAACGGCAGTGGGGTCACCGGGGGCCTCAACCGCATGGCGCGCGTGCTGGCCGAGCGGCGGCCCGAGCGGGATGTCGTCATCACCACGATGATGGAGCATCACGCCAACGACCTGCCCCACCGCAAGCACGTCGGGGAAGTGGTGCACGTGCCGCTGGAGAAGGATCCGGACGGGGAGGCCGGGCGCGTGGACATGGACGCTCTGCGAGCCGCCATCGACGAGCATGCGGATCGACTCAACTACGTGGCCGTCACCGCCGCCTCCAACGTCACTGGCATCGTAAATCCGGTCCACGAGGTGGCGCGGCTGGCCCACGAGGCGGGGGGGCTCTGCGTGGTCGACGCCGCGCAGTCGGCCGCCCACGTGCCCCTCAGCGTACAGGGGCACGGCGAAGACGAGGCCCTCGACGTGCTCTGCATGAGCGGGCACAAGATCTACGCGCCCGGCAGTCCGGGCGTCATTGTGGCGCGGAAGGCGCTCTTCGAGGGATTGGAGCCGCAGGAGGTGGGCGGCGGCATCGTGGACCGGGTCGAGACGGGCCGCTACGAGATCATGGACGAGTTGCCGGAGCGGGAGGAGGCCGGCACGCCCAACCTGCCCGGCGCCCTGCGCCTCGCCGCTACGCTCCAACTGCTCGGCCGCATCGGGATGGATCTGGTCGAGGAGGATGAGCGGGCGCTCACGCAGTACGCCCTGGAGCGGTTTGAGGCCATCGACGGACTCAAGATCTACGGCTCCCACCGCCTGGAGGTGGCCGAGCGGATCGGCGTCATCACGTTCAACCTCGACGATCTGCCGCACGGCCTCGTCGCCGCGGTCCTCAACGACTACTTCGGGGTTGCCATGCGCAACGAGTGCTTCTGCGCGCAGCCGTTCGTGCGGCAGCTTCTGGGACGCAGGGGAGCCAGTGGGGAGGCCACGTCCGATGAGGAGTGCGGCCCCGAGACGCAGCCCGGCATGGTGCGGGCCTCGCTCGGCCTCTACAACACGAACGACGACGTTGACACCGCTGCCGAGGCCCTGTCGGACATCGCCGCGCGCCCCGACTGGTACCGCAGCAAGTACCGCCCCCGGCTCGACGGCAGCGGCGACTGGGTCCACCGCACGTTCGAGCACCCGCCGGCGTCCGAGTTTTCGCTGGTGGACGAGGTGGACGCGTGGCTGCAGTCCGTCTGACGAGCTAGCGGGAGTCTCTCCTCAGTCCTGTAGGAGGCGAGAGGGAATCATTCCCCGAGACGCGCGGGTGCTACGCGTCGGCGGGGGCACCCATCGTAGCATGTCCATTCCCCGAAAGGGCGGTTTGCCGATCCACCGTCTGGGCCAGGATTTCGAGCCAGCGGCGCACCTGCGTGAACACGAGGTAGCGCTCCGACACACGACGGCGGGCGTTGCGGGCCCATCGCCGTCGTTCCTCCTCAGCGTTCAGCATCTCGTGGATCGTGTGGGCGATGGCCTCCACGTCCTCAGCCTGGGGAGTCAGGCGGCCGTGCACTCCGTCTGTCACCTGCTCGCGATTCCACAGGGCCTCCGCGACGGTGAGGCCAAAGCCTTCCTGCAAGGAGTTCTGGGCAACGATCGCCGAACATCGCTGCAGCGTGTTCACCATGAGAGAGTTGACGCGGCGCGACGTCATGGGCAGCGTGATGATGGCCACGTCGCGCTGGATCTCGGGGGGGAGGTCGTGCCACAGGCTACAGATCTCATTAAAGACCTCCTGCCCCTCTGGATCGTCCGACACCGAGTCGGGGTCCGGCCCGGCAAGAACCAGGCGGGACAGGGAGAGACGATGCCGATCCCGCTCAGACACCGCATTGCGGTCGAGGAAGGCCGACTCTTTCATCCGGGCGAAGCCCCGAAGCAAGGGGGCAAACCCCTTCAGACGATCCCACCGTGAGATCTGCGTGACGATGGGGCGCTCCATCAGCCCGAGATCCTCCGGCCGGGTCGCCGGGGCGAACGAGCCGTCTCGCTGCAGCCGTCGGGCGGGTGGGGCAAAGTCCCCGTCAACCGTGGGGTGTGAACAGTCGGCCAACCGCGCCCGGCGCAGGATGTCCGTCAGTTCAGTCACAGAGAGTGCCCGATTCTTGGGACTCAGGGGATTGAGGGCCGGTTGGATGAGGTCGGTCCGGTCTTCCAAAAAGTCGGGGACGTACTCGCGAAGGGAGAAAACCGTCTCATCGTACGCCTCGGCCCACGGACGCAGAAAGTCCCACGCCGTCTCGGTAGCGGCGTTGCTCTCGTCGAGGCCGATGTGGCAGCGCCAGAGTGCCGGCACATCCATCTGCTTCTTCAGGAGCGCGCCGGTGCCCAGCGGCTGGGGGTCGTGCACCACCACCGGGTCTCCCGGCTCCACGCGGCGAGCTAGGCGGTCGGCCATCTCCTCGCTCACGGACCGGTACAGCGCCCGGTCGTCGTCACTGAGGTGAGGGTCTCCCGTCCCATGAATGAGGTTGTGGATGTGCTTCGTCAGTTGAAAGAAGCGGTCCTTCTCGCTCACAATGACGGCCCACTCGGTGGACACGCCCAGTTCGCGGAGGATGGACACCACCTTCGGCAGCATCTCGGCCACCCCGCCGCCCTGGGCGGTCGAGTTAACCATCCAGATGGTTCGGTCTTCGAGGCGGTCGGCGTACTGCTGCGCCACGGCCCGCAGGTCCTCCACGGGACGCTTCAGCGGCGCGTATGCTGCGTAGTCGTCGAGGGTGCGTTCCGTCTCGACGTCGACAATCGTGATCATAAACGAAAGTCCGATTCAGTTCAGTCCAGTTCAGTTGGTGACGTCCGTTCGCGCTGCGCGAGATCCCTTACGTAGCTGTTCGCGGGTTTCCTTCCGACAGCAAAAATGAACTCAGTCGGAGGCGCGCCTGTGCGCACGAGTAGAGGACCTGCGGTTCACAGGGCTACGGGTCTGACCCGCGATTTTCGGGCCAGGGTACCTGAGTCGGGTCGGCTGCACTCGCGAGGAGCGGAACAAGGTGGGTTTTGCGTGAGCGAGAAGGTGTTTCCGGGACCTGCGTTCAATGCCGAGCCTTCCCGAAAAACCTCATACAAGAATAGACGGTGAGAAGCACGGGATCAAGCCCAACGGGCCTCCTCATTTCGACGAAGGACGGTAATACTCCAAAGAAAGGGGCCGGGCAGGACGGAGGGTGGAAAGTCAGCCACAGGTCCCACGTTCGGACGCGGACCGCCGAGTGGAGGCAGGGAAGACTACGCCGCCGCCTCTGCGGTTTCCTCCTCCACGATCTCTTCCTGCACGTTGCCCGGCATCGCTTCGTAGTGGCTGAACTGCGTCTGGTGCAGGCCCCGGCCCTGAGTGAGGGAGCGGAGGGTCGTCGAATACTGGTGGAGCTCCGCCTCGGGCACCTCGGCGCTGATCTTCTGAAGGGGACCCTGCGTGTCGATGCCCTGGACGCGGCCCCGGCGCGTGTTGAGGTCGCTGATGATGTCGCCGGTGTAATCGTCGGGAGTCGTAACCGTCACCTCGTGGATGGGCTCCAGGAGCACCGGATGGGCCTTGTGGAAGGCGTTCCGGAAGCAGGCGAACGCGGCGCGCTTGAACGCCGCCTCGTTCGAGTCGACCGGGTGCATCCCACCGTCGTAGATCACGATCCGGACGTTCCCCACCGGGAAGCCGGCCACGGGGCCCTCCTCCATGGTGCTGAGGACGCCCTTCTTGATGGACGAGAAGAACTTGTTCATGTCGATCACCCCGCCGACGATGGCGTCCACGAAGTGCACCTCGGCGCCCCACTCGGTCTCCACCACGTCCTCGTCCCGCACGTCCACGTAGTCGGGCGGATGAAACTCGCCGTCAAGGGGCTCGACGAGCATAGAAATGTCCGCAAACTCCCCGGCCCCGCCCGATTGCTTCTTGTGCCGATACTCGGCGGTCGCCCGGTCCTGAATCGTTTCCCGGTACGAAACCCGAGGCTCTACGAACTCGACTTCGACGCCGGCCTGGCGCTCGATCCGTCCCTTGGCAATCTGGAGGTGCATTTTGCCGAGGCCGCTCAGTGTGAGCTGGTTGAGCAGCGCGTCGTGGTTGAAGACGAGGGACGGATCCTCGTCGGTGACCTGGTGGAGGCCCTGTGCGAGCTTGTCCTCCTGGCCCTCCTGGACGGGGCGAACGGCCATGCGGTAGCGGGGATCGGGAAACTGGATGGGGGGGATAACGACATCGGAGCTCTCCGCCCGGAGCGTGTCGTTCGCATTGGTGTCTTCCAGCTTCACCAGCGCGCCGAGGTCGCCGGCCACGAGGCGGGGAATGTTGTTCCGCTCCTTGCCGTTGAGTTCGTACATCTGCCCGATGCGCTCGGTGGTGCCAGTCCGCGCGTTTTCGAGGTCCTGCCCCGACTCAATGGTCCCGTTGAAGACGCGGACGTATGAGTATTCGCCGACGTGCTCCTGCGCCATCGTGCGGTAGACGAACGCAACCGGGTCGTCGTCCGGATCGGCCCGTAGCTCACGGTTGCCCTCCGTCTCTACGAGGCGACTGGCCGGCGACGGACACACGCCCGTGATGAAGTCCATGAGCCGGGAGACCCCGACCTCCTCGGTCGCGCTGGTCACGAAGACGGGGAACAGCTCCCGGTTGAGCATGGCCGCCCGGAGCCCATTCCGCATCTGGTCTTCCGTCAGCTCGCCCTGCTCAAAGTAGGTCTCCATGAGGGTGTCGTCGCTGGCGGCGATGTCCTCCACGAGCGTCTCGTGGAGCTCGCGGGCCCGGTCCTCGAATTCATCCCCAATGGGCTGCACCTCCGGCTCGGTCTCACCCTCGGGGTAGTGCAACTGGCGCATCTGGAGCACGTCGACCACCGTGCGAGTGCCTTCCCCCGCCGGGAGCTGCACGACCGTGGCCCCGCGGCCAAAGCGATCCTCGATCTCCTCGACGATGGAGGCAAAGTCGGCGTTCGCGTGATCGATGTGATTGACGACGAACAGGGAGGGCGTGTCGTTTTGCTCCCCGTACGACCAGGCCATCTCGGTGCCGACCTCCACGCCGGAGCGCGCGTCCATCACGTACAGGGCCGTGTCGGCCACACGCATCGAGGCGATCACCTCGCTGGCGAAGTCGGGATAGCCCGGCGTGTCGAGAATATTGACTTTCTTGTCGTCCCACATGGCGTGGAGCAGCGTAGTGAAAATCGACATCTGCCGCTCCTTCTCGCTCTCGTGGTTATCGCTCTGCGTGGTGCCGTCCGTTACGGAGCCGGCGCGGGTGAGGGCCCCGCTCGTATGCAGCATGGCTTCGGACAGGGCCGTTTTTCCGCTGCCCTGGTGGCCGACCAGGGCCACATTGCGAATCTGTTCGGCGTCGGAGATCCTCATCGGTACGTCGGGCGATTTGGTGGGTGGGAATTGAAACGGACGCGGGTCGTGGGCGGAGAGTTATGTCCCGCTCGCTTGAATCTTAGTTTACAGAATGAGCGGGGAGAATCAAAGCGCTTCCGTAGAATCTAGGAAAGCGGTCGCTCTCGGGGGCGAAACATGGGGCCCGCCGGGTGGGTTTTGAGGGGGCGCACTGCCAATTTCGGTACCTATCCGTCCAATGTCTTCTTTCCCGTCGCGGTCGTCGCACCTGAAGGCCTTCGGCATCGGGATGGTGCTGGCCCTTCTCGGGGTGGGGGCGTACTTCCAGTTTTGGTCGTCCCCGGACTTGCCCACCGTTACGGTGTACAAAAGCCCGTCGTGCAACTGCTGCGGGGAGTGGGTCACGCACATGAAGGAGCAGGGCTTTCCGGTTGAGGTGGAGTCGCGGTTCGACGTGAAGCCGGTCAAGAAACAGGTGGGGCTGCCCTCGTCGCTCGCGGCGTGCCACACCGCCGTCGTAGACAATTACGTGGTGGAGGGACACGTGCCGGCCCAGGACGTGAAGCAGCTTCTCCGCGAGACGCCGGACGTGCGGGGCCTCAGCGTGCCGGGCATGCCGGTGGGCTCGCCGGGAATGGAGCGCGGCGACCGGGTGGAGCCGTACGAGGTGGTCACGTTCACGCCGGCGGGCGACACGACCGTGTTTGCCCAGTACGGCCGGTAGATCAACCCCCGAGTTGCGACCCGCGTGCGATTTTTGATCCAGCGGCGGACGGCCGATTGCAGATCGGGGGAATGGAGGCGCTCCGCCGTCACTCAGACAGAGCCATTGTCCCTCTCACGGCGAGTCGCTCTGCACCTCTCTCGGCGGAAGGCCATTCACTTCTGCAGACGTGCATGCTGAGCTTCGGTATCCGGAATAAATTGCGGCGCTCCTCGTCGTATGTCCATCCGTCGTCTCCTGCTTCTCGTGTGCGTGGGGGCTGCCGTCTCGGCCTGTGGGGAGGAGGCCGCCTCGACGAACGACTACGAACAGACGGTCGTGCAGGACCGCGTGCAGCGCGACATGCGGATGCGAGAGAAGGAGAGTGTTGTCCCGCCCGATCGGCGCGATGCATTTAGGGGCCTGAACTTCTACGACGTCGATCTCACCTACCGCTACGTGGTGCCCCTACGGCGGTCGTCCACGCCCGACACGGTAATGATTGCCGAGAGCACAGGCGGGCTGCGGCCTCAGGTCCGGGTGGGGCGAGTCACTGTGCCGCTCCCGGGAGGCGAAGAGGAATTGGTCGTGTTTCGTGGAGAGAGCGACAATCCCCGCGGGCGGCTCTGGATCCCCTTCGCCGACTCCACGAATGAACACGCCACGTACAAGGGCGGGCGCTACGTGGACCTGGAGCCGACGGACACAGATTCCGTCGTGGTCGACTTCAACCGGGCGTACAATCCAACGTGTGCCTACAACCCGGACTTTGCGTGTCCCCTGCCGCCCCCCGAAAACCGCATCGATGCGCCCATCCCGGCCGGGGAGAAGACGCCGTCTTTCGAGGGATGACGCGATTGCATGTGCGGCCCGGAGCGGCTACCTTAGGGAATAAAGCCAGGGGTACCCGTTGCATGCCGCGTACGGGCTGAGACACACCCTTTGAACCTGATCCGGCTTGCACCGGCGCAGGAAGTGCGTTCGCACCCGTAGGGATGCGCACGAGCGACGTACCGTCTGGCTTCGCTTTCTGTTTTTCCGAGAAGCCAGTCTTCTACTATGCGCGCTCTTGACTCTCAGGTCGTCGTCATCACCGGGGCCAGCCGCGGGCTTGGGGCCGCCATCGCCCGGGCCTTCGGGCGCGAAGGCGCTCGCGTGGTGGTCAACTACTACCAGAGTGCCGATCAAGCCGACGCGGTTGCCACCGACATCGGCGACCGGGCCCTGCCCGTGCAGGCCGACGTGCGCGACCCGGACGCCGTGCAGGCCATGGTCGACACCGCTGCCGATCACTTTGGGGATCCTGTGACCACGGCCGTGCACAATGCCCTCATTGATTATCGCTTCGACGCGGAGAGCCGGGACACTGTCGACACGATTGCGTGGGACGACTATCAGACGCAACTTGATGGATCGGTGAAGGGGGCGCTGCATCTGCTCCGGGCCTGTCTGTCCGGCATGCGGACGGCAGGGACGGGGCGCTTCGTGGGCATCAGTTCCAACCTCGTGCAGAGCCCTGCGGTGCCGTATCACGACTACACCACTGGGAAGGCAGCCCTGCTCGGCTTCGTGCGAAACGTAGCGAGTGAGCTCGGCTCTGAGGGGATTACAGCCAACTTGGTCTCGGGTGGGCTACTCGACGAAACGGATGCCAGCGCGGCCACGTCCGACGCCGTCTTCGACGCCATCCGCCACAATACCCCCCGAGGAACCATCACGACCCCGGGGGAAGTGGCTGATGCCGTGCTGTTCTTTGCTTCTCCGTGGGCCCGGGCGGTCACGGGTCAGAACCTGATCGTGGACGGCGGCCTCGTCATGGAGTGACGCTGCTCTCTCCGGTTTCCCCAAGCTCGTATTCTATGACCCTCCTCGCCCTCGAAACTGCCACCGCTACCTGTGGCGTGGCCGTCCTCCGTGAGGGAGGGGTGGTCGCGCAGGCCCACCTCCACCGCCCCCACGTCCACTCCGAGCGCCTGACGCCGCTCGTGGAGGAGGTCCTTCGTCACGCCGATGCATCGTCGGCGGAACTAGATGCGGTGGCGGTCTCGGAGGGACCGGGCTCCTATACCGGCCTGCGCATTGGGGTGAGTACGGCGAAAGGCTGGGCCCTGTCCGCCGACGCGGCTCTCGTCGGAGTCCCGACGCTGGAGGCTTACGCGGCGCGAGTGCGGCCCATGGCGGCGCCCGGCGACGTGGTGTGCGCGCTCCTCGACGCCCGGCGCGACGAGGTATACGCCGGGGCCTACCGGGTGACGACGGACGACGTGACGGAGCACGCCCCCACGAAGGCCCTGCCGGTCGAGGCGCTTCCCGACTGGATGGAAGGCGTTCCGGGTCGGCTGTGGCTCGTGGGCGATGGCGCTCCCAAGAGCCGAGAGTCGCTCGCGGCGCTGGACGCCCCGCAGACCCTCGTGCCGTCGGACGAGTTGCCGCCCTCAGCTGCTAGGGTGGCGCGGCGCGGTCGGCAGCGCCTCGCCGCGGAGAACCCCGACGACGTGGCAACATTTGAACCGTTGTACGTCAAAGACGTGCATGCTACGCCGGCCCCCTCCCCCTTCGCCTGAGATTTGTTTGGACTTTGGGAACGGAATTCCTGATCTTCTCTGCGGGTTCGGGCTCAGCACAAGTCCAACACCCCTCACTCGTCACTCTCCATTCGCCACTCGACACTGCCATGCCCTGGTTTCGGCGCGAGAAGGCCGGCATCCGCACCACCCGCGAGGAGCAAAACGAGATGCCGGAAGGTCAGTGGGTGAAGTGCCCAGAGACCGGTGAGATTATCAACCGGCGCGAGCTGGAAGACAATCTCCTGGTCTTTCCCAGCTCGGGGTACCACTTCGGCATGGACAGCCACAAGTACTTCGACTTTCTCTTCGATGACGGCGACTACGACCTGCACGACACCGACCTCCGGTCCGTGGACGCGCTCGACTTCGAGGACCGGAAGCCCTACACGGAGCGGCTGGAGAGCGCGATGGAGGACACCGGGCAAAACGAAGCCGCCCAGGCGGCAACCGGGACCGTTGGGGGCCGTCCGGTGTCCATGGCGGGGATGGACTTCAGCTTCATCGGGGGGTCGATGGGCTCGGTCGTCGGCGAGATCGTAGCGCGGGCCATCAAGCGGGCGTACACCCAGGAAATGCCGCTCATCACTATTGCGCAGAGTGGGGGTGCCCGCATGATGGAGGGGGCGCTCAGCCTCATGCAGATGGCCAAGACCAGCGCCCACCTCACGCGCCTCGACGACGCTGGCCTGCCCTTCATTTCCATCCTCACTCATCCCACCACCGGGGGCGTCACGGCGTCCTTCGCGATGCTGGGAGACATCCACATCGCCGAGCCGGAGGCCCTCATCGGGTTTGCCGGCCCGCGCGTGATCCGCGAAACGATCGGGTCCGACCTCCCGGAAGGCTTCCAACGGTCGGAGTTCCTCCGAGAGCATGGATTCGTGGACATAATCGTGGATCGGCGTCGCCTCCGCCGGCGCATCATCCGGCTTCTGAATCTCTTGATGGAGTAGGCGCGCAGTTCTCCCTCCGTAGCCGGCCTGCTACGCGAGCCGGTGGGGACGGGAGGGACGCGAGGGATAGGTTGGGGCCGCGGGCTAGTACTCACGTGTTTTGTCGCTCCGGGGAGGACGACGGGCTTGGCCGGCGCCGTCCGCCGCATCCTCCCGAAAGCTCGTCTTCTCGGCATCTGTTGAGGTACATCTCCCCCTCCAAGCTCCGGGTGCCGTTGCTCAATGAGATTCCCTCCTCGTCCCAGGTGCGCCTCCTCATCGGATTGTCCTCACAGGCTAAGGAGCCGTTGAGGTAACGAAGTCTTTGAAGTAACGATGGTGTGTCATCGTGGCGCATGCTTTCCTGAAACCCCAAAGTCACACGTGGCTATGATGAAATGTCGTCATTCCGAGACGCCATATTCGTCCTCCTCAGAGATTCTGCTTCGATGCCCATGAAACGACTGTCTCTCTTCGTGTCCCTCGCGTTTTGTCTGGTTGCCTGGTGCGTACCTGCGATGGCGCAGACGACCCCGACGAGCCCCACCGCTCAGATGAACGGGTTTAGTCGGGCGCTCGACGTGGACGCCAATCGCGTGTTCGTCGGGGAATCGCGGAATATCCACTCACCGGGACGGGTGTACGTGTACGAAGAAGGCGCAGACTCCTGGACCGAAGCCACGTATCTTGAGGCCGAGGATGGGGAGGTTGGGGACGGCTTCGGATCGGCCCTCGACGCCTCCGGCGAGCACCTCGTCGTGGGGGCCCCCTCGGCGAACGCCGCCTACGTCTTTCGGGCCGGCCAGGACGGATGGGCACAGGCGGCCCGGCTTACTGCCGCCGATAGCACGTCCAACTTCGGACGGAGCGTTGTTCTCGACGGTGACCGACTCTTTGTGGGCACCGAGGGGACGGTGTCGATGATGGAGAGTGACACCCTCGCCTCCGGCGCCGTCCACGTCTTTGAGCAGCAGAACGGCCGGTGGCAGGAAGCCTCTGTGCTGCGTAGCGAGACGGTGGGGGCGGACGCAGGCTTTGCAAGCGCGCTCCACACCTCGGGCGATCACCTCCTCGCGACGGCTCCGAAGCACGAGAGCGGCGCAATCGTTGCGTTTCGCGCCGGTGAGAACGGATGGACGGAGACACAGACGGTGACGCCTGATGGGCTGAGCGAAAACGCTCGGTTTGGAACCGCAATTCAAGAGGCGAGCAATCAGGTCCTCGTGGGGGCCCCACGGGCCTACGACGCCACAGGGGTGGCCTACGGCCTCTCGTTCGACACGGAGGAGGAGACCTGGTCCGTGGACGCGCGCCTCCTTCCCTTCGAGGGCGCCTCTCGCCACCTCTTCGGCGCGGCCTTCGCCTACGATGGGTCGGACCTCTGGGTCGGTGCGCCGGGCGCCTCGGACCAAACCGGAGCCCTCTACCGCTACGAGCGCGATGACGGCTCCTGGGCCGGCGCCACGCGGGTGACGCATTCCGAAGCAGAATCCGGAAATGGCCTAGGCGCCACTCTGGCAGGCAGTCCGTCCATCGTCGCTGCCGGTCTTCCAGGAGATGATCACGGCGCCGGCACGATGGGCCTCTACTCGCTCGAGCAGGACCGTTGGACCCAGGCCGCTCCCATCGCGCCCTCCACCGGCACCCCCCTCAGTGCCATGACCGGCGAGGAACGAAACTGTGCGAATGGGAACGTCGCCCAGTTCTCCTGCGAGAAGGTGGACATGAAATCGTTCCTCCCGATCAAGGACATTGGGGGCGAGCGGGGCATTCAACTGAACGACATCTGGGGCTGGACCGACCCTCAGACCGGCATCGAGTACGCCCTCGTGGGGCGCACTGACGGTGCGGCGTTCGTAGACGTTAGTGACCCCACGAATCCGGTCTACGTCGGTGAACTGCCGCTTACGGACGGTGCCCGCGTCAACTCCTGGCGCGACATCAAAGTGTACAAGGACCACGCGTTCGTCGTAGCTGACAATGCGGGCGATCACGGCATGCAGGTGTTCGACCTGACGCGTCTGCGAGACGTGAATCCCGATCAGACGCCGGTCACCTTCGAGCACGATGCGCACTACGATAGAGTCAACAGCGTCCACAACATCGTGATCAATACAGAGACCGCCTACGCCTACGCCGTGGGCAGCAGCGGGGGCGGGGAGACCTGCGGGGGCGGCCTCCACATGATCAATATCGAGGACCCGCTGAACCCGACCTTCGAGGGGTGCTTTGCGGATCCCTCGACGGGGCGCTCCGGCACGGGCTATACTCACGATGCACAGTGCGTCGTGTACGAAGGACCGGACACTGAATATCAGGGCCGTGAGATTTGCATTGGCTCCAACGAAACGGCCATTAGCGTCGCGGATGTGACGAACAAAGACAGCACGGTGGCTATCTCCACAGCGTCCTACCCGGACTACGGGTACGTCCATCAGGGCTGGTTCGACGAGCAGCAGCGCTACTTCTACCAGAACGACGAGCTGGACGAGGCGCAGGGCAAGGTGGACAACACCCGCACGCTGGTGTGGGACCTGAAGGATCTCGACAATCCGAAGCTTGTGAATCAGCACATGCTTCCGGAAGAGTCGATTGACCACAACCTGTACGTGAAGGGCTCGACGATGTACCAGTCGAATTACAAGAGCGGACTGCGCATCCTCGACATTAGCGACCGGGAAAATCCGGAGGAGGTGGCCCACTTCGATACCCAGCCCTACGACGAGAACGGAACGGGCTTCCAGGGATCCTGGAGCAACTACCCCTACTTCGACAGCGGAATCATCGTCGTCTCGAGCATCGGGGAGGGCCTCTTTGTGCTGGAGGAATCGAAGCAAGAACTCTAGCCCTCTGTTTGACAGGCCGTCGAGGTGACGGCGAGGAGGTGTGATTTCGCATCCGTACGGGCTCGAATCCATAGAATAAACTGTGAGTGGAGACTCTATGCGTCGACTGTTCTTGTTCGCTGCTGCGCTTCTTCTGGGGACGGCCCCCGCTCTGGGGCAGCCCTCAAGCCCAAACCTGTACGTTTGTAATCAGGGGGAAGCGACCATCTCCGTCATCGACATGGAGTCGATGGAGGTCGAAACAAACGTCGATCTGAAGGAGCGGGGGTTCTCCGAGAATGCGAAGCCGCACCACGTGGTGGCCGAAGCGGATGGAAGCCACTGGTACGCAACCCTGATTGGGGCGAACACGATTCTGAAGTTCAATCAGGAGAACGAAATCGTCGACCGCCTGGACGACTTCGAGGTGCCTGGGCTGCTGTCTCTCGATCCCGAGGAAGACGTGCTGTACGCGGGCCGGTCGATGAGCGCCGTGAACCCGCCGAAGAGTCTGGGCATGATCGACCGTTCAACCATGGAGGTCGAACAGCGCGTGAACACCTTCTTCCCCCGTCCCCACCCGCTGGCCGTGCGTCCGAACGGCGACTACGCCTTTATCGCCAGTCTGGCCACAAACCAGCTCATGGGCATGAACACGGAGACCCGCGAGACGAAGCTCACCCGGCTGGAGGGACGTACCCAGACGCCCGTCCAGTTCGCAGCAACGCCGGATGGCTCGCGACTCATCGCGGGCGGACAGAAGACGGGTCAGCTGCTCGTCTTCGACGCCACAGACGCCCCGGCCCTCTCTGTGATCGATACGCTTACGGTAGGGAAGGAGCCGTGGCACCCTGTGATTGGGCGAAAGAGCGGCCAAGCGTACGTGCCGAACAAGATGTCGCACTCCGTGAGCGTGGTCGATGTCGATAACGCCTCCGTCGAAGCTACCATTCGCGGCGACGGCCTCGCCCAGCCGCACGGGGCGGTCCTCTCGGCTGATGGGCAGTACCTCTTCGTCTCTAACAACAACCGGGAGGGAAATTATGAGCCGAGTGGCGAGAATGGGACGGTGACGGTCATCGACACGGATACGAAGGAGATCGTAAAGATCATCGAAGTGGGCACCTACCCCACCGGCATTGGGACTTTTGGGGGAGCACAGGTCGCGATGCAGTAACGTGAGAAGCATGGGGGCGGATCTGTCCCTGTCGCTGACGCCTCCGCTGACCTGTTTCTTCTGTGATGCCTCGCCTTCTCCCGATTGCTGTTGGTCTCCTTGGGGTCCTGCTGATGGGCTGCGCCGGCTCCTCCCAAACCCAGGAGGAGCCCTCCCCAACGTCGTTTCCCGACGATTATCGACGGGTCGTAGCGCCGTCGTTCCCGGTGCTGGGCGCAGAGGGCACACCCATCTCGAATCCGTTCTATGGGGGGTTTAACGCGCCCCGGCCCCAGTTTGTGGACATCGACGGGGACAACGATTCGGACCTCTTCGTGCAGGAGCGGCCCGGTCAGGTGGCCTTTTTCGAGCACGTGACCGAGGGCGACTCGTCGCGCCTCGTCTGGCGCACCGATAACTACCGCAACCTGGAGATCGGCGAGTGGTATCGGTTTGCCGACCTCGATCAGGATGGCGTCTTCGATCTCTTGACCGAGCAGCCGTACAGTCACATCCGGGCGTACCGAAACGTGGGCACCGCCACGAACGCGGAATTTGAGCTCTTCGTCGACACGATGCGGACGGTGGAGGGAGAACCCATCTTCTCGGACCGCCAGAACATCCCCAACGTCACGAGCCTGAATTGCAGCGACCAGCTGGATCTCTTCCTCGGGCGGCTCGACGGCACCATTGCGCGCTACGAGGCCGCCGAGGATTCGGCCGGAATGCCGAAATTCGCCCACGTCACCGATAATTTCGAGGGCATCAAGATCGTCGGTGAGTCGTCGGGGCAGAAAAAGGGACCGTCCCTTCACGGCGCCAATACGCTTACCTTTGGCGACGTCGATAGTGACGGCGATCCTGACCTGTTCTGGGGCGACTTCTTCGAGCCGGGACTGCTTCTCATCGAAAACACTGGGGCCTGCGGCAACCCCATTCTGAGCGGTGAACCGGAGCAGTTCCCACCCTCGAACCCCATTCTGACGAGCGGCTACAATGCGCCAGCCCTGACGGACTGGACCGGCAACGGGGAGATCGATCTCTTCGTCGGCGTGCTCGGCGGCTCCAACGACGCCAACACCAGCCTGGCCGACAACTTCTACTTTTACGAGCACACCGGAGATCGCTACCGCCTGCGGACGCGCCAGTTCGTCGGGGGGCTCGACGTGGGAAGTGAGAGCACGGTTGCGCTTGGGGACCTCGACGACACCGGCTCGACTGACGCGCTCGTCGCCAATAAGATCGATCCCGATGAGGGGGAAACGTCCCTGGCGTACCCGCTCACCCGCGCTGGTCCTAACGAGGGGAAGCTCCGCAAGCAGCAGCCCCTGGACCTGCCCGATGCGTATCACTACGCCCCTGCCCTCGGCGACCTCACGGGCGACGGCGCCGATGATCTGGTCGTAGGGACCTGGCAGGGACAACTCTCCTACCACAAAAATCGGGGCGACGGCACCTTCACCGAGGTCGACGGCCCGCTGAAGGGGCTGTCCGGAGGTACCAACGTTGTGCCCGCCCTCGGTGACCTCACGGGCAACGGGGTGCTGGACCTCGTCGTGGGCACCGCTAATGGCACCGTGACCCTCTACCCCAATACTGGGACCGCCTCGGAGCCGGCATTTTCCCAGGACGGAGAGACACTCGCCGAGGTCGACAGTCGGGCAGCGCCGGCCCTGCAGGACGTGGACGGGGATGGAACGCTGGATCTGCTTGTTGGGGCGGACAACGAACTGCTTCTGCTTCGCAATCAGGGCACGGCGCAGGCCCCGGACTTTGGCGCTCCTGCGCCGGTCGATCTGGACGGAATCCCCCGAAAAGCCGTCCCTGCGTTCGGCGACCTGGATCAGGACGGACAGTCGGAGCTCCTCCTGGGCGGGCAGCGCGGGGGGCTGGTGCTTTTTCAGCCCGGTGCGGTGCGCGACTGATATTTTTCGTGGTGCGTATTTCGTATTGCGTTTACAAGAGGACTCTTACGCAATACGCACTACGAAATACGCAAAATTCAGTCTCCGGCTTCTCCGTCTTCAGAGCCTCGTTCGAAAACCTTATTCAGGGCCGTCAGGTTCGTCTGAAGGCGCCGGACGAGCTGCTCGCGGGTCTCCTCGGGGAGCGCCTCGTACGTGTCCTCTCGGAGGGCCTTCAGGGCGCGTCGGTGATGCTTCCGGGCCTGCCGCAGTTCGTCTTCGGGACGCTCTGTAAGCTCCTGAACGGCCTCGTCGAGGTCTGAGGGGGCGGATTCAAGGGGAAGCTGTACCGAGGGAAGTGGGTCGCCAGTGGAACGGGCGTCTGAGATGGCAGTCTGTTGAGTTCGTGAAGCGGGAGACGACACGAGAGGGAAGAAATGCTTGTTGCGCGTTGCGCGGTGTTGGAACCGCTTCCAAAAGGTAGAAACCAGTTCGGAACGATGTGTCAGAACGCCGTCAAGATTTGGCGACGACCGATGGAATACGCGGTAAGCCCTCGTTGAAGACGCGCAGGTGGAGGAAACGACGGGACTGAAATTTTCCGCCGGACCCACGCAACTCCCGAGCGTCGGACGGATTCAAACACTTCTGTCCCACTCTAAAATACAACCGCGCATCCAACATGGCGGAAGTGGTCGACCGACCCGATCAGTTCGAGCTCGTCTCCGACTTCGAGCCGATGGGCGACCAGCCGAAGGCCATCCGTGAGCTCGTGGACGGGGTGGAGCGGGGAGATGAGTACCAGACATTATTGGGGGCGACTGGTACGGGAAAAACGTTCACCGTTTCGGAAGTGATCGAGAAGGTGAACAAGCCGACCCTCGTGATGAGTCACAACAAGACGCTGGCGGCGCAGCTCTACGGGGAGCTCAAGCAGTTCTTTCCGGACAACGCCGTCGAGTACTTCATCTCCTACTACGACTACTACCAGCCCGAGTCGTACATCGTCCCCAGCGACACGTACATCGAGAAGGACGTGGCGATTAACGATCGCATCGAGCGGCTACGGTTGCGGGCCACGTCCGAACTCGTGAGCGGGCGCGACGACGTGATCGTGGTGGCCAGCGTCTCCTGCATCTATGGCCTCGGCTCGCCGGCGGAGTTTCGAAAGGAGATTCTGCGGCTAGAGCGGGGGCAGGAGGTCGAGCGCAACGATCTGCTGCGCCGTTTCATCGACCTCTTCTACGAGCGCAACGACATCGAATTTGAGCCGGGCATCTTCCGCGTTCGCGGCGACGTGGTGGACATTTTTCCCGCCTACCGCGAAGAGCTGGCGCTCCGAATCGAGTTTTGGGGCGACGAGATCGACCGCCTTGCCCTGTTTGAGCCCGAGAGTGGCCGAGAAATCGAGGAGATTGATCAGTTTACGCTCTATCCGGCGCAGATCTTCGTGACGCCCGAGGATCGGCTGGAGCGGGCCATCGAGGACATCAAAGAGGAGCTGCGGTGGCGACTGGCGGTGCTCCGTGAGGAGGGGAAAATGGTGGAGGCCCAGCGCCTGGAGCAGCGCACGATGTTCGACATTGAGATGATGCAGGAGGTCGGCTACTGCTCCGGCATCGAGAAC
>PXTN01000071.1:0-8631 GCA_003022565.1 Bacteroidetes bacterium QS_3_64_15
ATCTTCTGAGCGAGGCCTCGGGCCAGAACGTTGGCGTCGTATACGGCGACGGGGCGGGCATCCATCAGTAGCCGAGACCGAGCTCCTGGGCCTGATCGGTGAGGTTCTGCATGGCTACTTCCGGGTCGGTCAGATCCATGCGATCAACACCGTTGCGGAATCGAACCCGGTCAGGTGCGGCTCTCGGGTAGAGGTCGTCAACGATGCAATAGAGAATCAGGAACAACTCGTCGGTCGAGAGGTCGCATTCGGTCATAGCAGCAGGGGAGTCGCCGGTTGAATGAGTGTGGACGCACATTTAGGACCGGAGAGACGCTTCTGCTGTTTCTGTTTGACTGGCTCACATACCTTCGACATATAGCACAAGCCGTTCTCAGAAGAAGAGCAGAACCGCGGTCAATCATGAGCAGAGGTAAGAGCGGGCCTTTGTCGAGAGAGTGAATGTGCAGGGTCACCGAGCCCCCCGGTTCTCCCCGCTCGCGCATACGCCCAAGCCACGATGCAGGACTCTCGCGGCCAGACGCCCATCCCTATTTCCCCGACGACAGAGCACACCTCTCAGTATCGAAGGGCTCAATCCACGAGAACGCCTCACCCCTCAGAGAGGTGTGCCAATCCTTTCTCTCCGATGTCCCGGCGGTAGGTATTCCCTTCGAAGTGAACGCAATCCACCCCCTCGTAGGCCCGGTCGAGCGCGGAGGGCAGGTCCGACGCGAGGGCCGTCATGCCGAGGACCCGCCCGCCATCCGTGACGAGGCGGTCCTCCGGTGTCAAGCGCGTCCCGGCGTGGATGACCGACACGTCCTCCAGCGCCTCCGCCGCCCCGATGCCTGTAATCTCGACCCCGGTCTCGTACTCGATGGGATAGCCGTCGGAGGCGAGGACGACGCAGGCCGCCGCTCCGCCCGATGTCCGCAGGCTTCCGCCCTGCAGGTCGCCGTCGACCAGATCACGGAAGATGTCGACGAGGTCGGACTCGACGAGCGGGAGAACCACCTGTGCCTCCGGGTCGCCGAGGCGGCAGTTGTATTCGACGACCTTCGGTCCCTCGTCCGTGATCATGAGTCCACAGTACAGCACGCCATGGTAGGGCGTGCCTTCCTCCTGCATGCCCCCGAGCGTCGGCTCGACGATGTCCCGGCAGATCTCGGTGAGCAGAGATGCGTCCACGATTGGGGCCGGGGCGAAGGCGCCCATGCCGCCCGTGTTTGGTCCCGTGCCGCCCTCGCCAATCGGCTTGTGGTCCTGCGACGGCGGCAGGAGGACGTAGTGCGACCCGTCGGTCAGGGCGAGCACGCTCACCTCCTCCCCGTCCATCTTTTCTTCGATGACGACCCGATCGCCGGCCGCCCCGAAGGCCCGCTCCTGCATGATCCGGTCTAGGGCGTCGTGCGCCTCCTCCGTCGTGGAGCACACGAACGAGCCTTTCCCACCGGCCAGACCGTCGGCTTTCACCACGATTGGCGCCCCTGCGTCATCGAGGTAGGCCGAGGCGTCCGCGTACCCCGCCGCGTCGAACACCCGGAACGACGCGGTGGGGATGTCGTGCCGGGCCATGAACTGGTCGGCGAAGGCCTTGCTGCCTTCGAGGCGCGCTGCCTCCTGAGTCGGGCCCACGATGGAGAGCCCCTCCTCCTCAAACCGATCGACAATGCCGTTCACGAGCGGCCGCTCAGGACCTACGAGCGTAAGGTCGATCGACTCGGCCTGCGCGAAGTCGGCAAGCCCGTCGAGGTCGGTGGCGGACACCCCAACATTGGTGCCGACCTGAGCGGTGCCCGGATTGCCGGGGGCGGCGTAAAGGCCCGAGACCTGATCGCTCTGGGCGAGTGCCTCGATGAGGGCGTGCTCCCGCCCTCCACTTCCTACCACGAGGATTCGCATACGGTTTTCGATGATTGTGTGGCTACGATCCGTTACACTGATGAGTCCGTGCTGTAAACTGCATGCAGCCCGCAGGTTCTGATTTCAACATAGGTGACGGCTTGCACTCATGCACATGTTCCTCTCTTTCGGTCGGTCCCGTTTGCTTGCGGGCGTGCTCGGCGGCCTCGTTCTTCTCGGCGGAGGCGCGGTATTTGGAACGGCCCCCCGGGCCGCCGCTCAGGTCGGGTTTCCGGGGGCGCCGGACGAGCCGGGGATAAACCTGCGGATTTACCCGCTCGACACCTGGACTCCGCGGGTGGGAGTTGGGACCGGTGCGGGCCTGGTCCTCCACCACCTGGGCCGCCGACACGCCCAGGGTCTTCTCACCGTCGCCCCGGCCCGGCACGAGCAAGTAGCCACGGCGGCCTGGGCCAGCGCCAATCCAGATCGGGCCCGGCAGTATGTGCTGGTCCGTGCCCGGGGCCTCGACACGAACCGGGATTGGTTCTACGGGCTCGGCCCGGGGTCGTCGAACGACGCGCGACAGTCGATCGAACGGTCCGCCCTGACGTTCGAGGTGCGGGTGGGGCAGCACTTTCTCGATCAACGGCTGCTCCTTCAGCCGCGCCTGAAACTCTCGGGCCACCGGGTGGACCGCGTACCCGCTCCCTCCGCCGCGGGGCTCGACAATCAATCGCGGGTCCACCTGCAGCAACTGGCATCGGATCGCGTCGGGTCGCTGTCGCCCGAGCAAACCGGACTGCGGGTCGGCGTGAACCTGCAGTACGACACGCGTCCCCCGGCGGCCCGGCCAAGGCGAGGGATCCTCCTCGAAGCCGGATGGAGCCGATACGTGGATCTCTCGGCCTCCCTTCTCCACTACGACCGCTTCGATCTCGCGGCCGTCGGGTCCCTCCCGCTTTACGGCGCGCATCACCTCGTGGGGCGCCTGTCGCTCGTCCACACGGCGGCGCGGGGCCGCGCGGCGGTTCCGTACTACCTGCGTCCCACGCTGGACGGCCCCCTCGTCCCCGGCTGGGTGCGGCACCGGTTCGTGGACTCAGACCGGCTCGTGGGCAGCCTCCTGTACCGGTTTCCCCTCGTCCAGCCCTTCGGTCTGGTGGACTTGGGGGGACACCTAAGTGTCCACGCGGCGAGCGTCTACGACGACGTATTTTCTGACGCGGCTCTCGACCTGACGTTCGAGGAGGCTCCGGACCTGGACCCCTCCTCGGTGCCGCTGCGGCCCGCTGCGTCGCTCGGGCTCCACCTGGGCCTCACCTTCCGACAAACGCCCTCTCTCGACCTTGCGCTGGGCATCAGCCCGGAAGGCATCACCGCCGTTCGCTTCACGCTCAATCAGGACCTCCAGGCCCTGCGGCAGCCCCACCACCGCATCCGACGGTAGCCCGGATTTTGTGAATTGAGCACTCTCCCACCGCTCAGGGCGCTTCGGCACGTTCAAGAGGTCCTTTTGTGGTCGTAAAGGACTCGTCGTTCTGAGGGAGCTGCCAAGCGACCGAAGAATCTCTTTGAACCCAGCGTTTTCGCTCTATTCTGGGAGATCTTTCGACTCCGCTTCGCTCCGCTCAAGATGACTCCATTGCAAAAGGGATTGCTTGAAACTGCATCAGGATGAGTTCCTCAGGACGAGCCCTGGATTGAGATTTCTCGGGATGACATTCAGGGCTGTTGGCCGGAGCGAAGGCACCGCGTACTCACCCAATCATTCGACGACCTCCGTCCTCTGACGTGCCTCTTCCCGTGCTGCTCGTCCTCATTCTGCTGGTCAGCGTCTATGGGGTCTTGGCAGGGGCCGCGTCCCTGAGCTTCATCCGGGCCCGACGGCAGGACCCCACACCCGATCTCCCCGAATGGCCGAGCGTCTCGGTCGTGGTGCCCACCGCTGGGAACCCAGACAACGAAGCTGTACAGCAGATCCAGGCCTGCGACTACCCGACAGAGCGTCTTGAAATCCTGGTCCCCGCGAATGGCCCCGTCCAGCACCCGTCTCGGGGCGCCGCCGGCGCAACAGTCCGTCGTGTCTCGGTACTTGAAGACTCCACCGAAGCTTCCCTCCTGTCCGTTCCCCTCGAATCCGCCACGGAGGTCGCGGAGGGGGAGATTGTGCTGCACATGCCCGAAGAAGGGACGGTGCCGTCGGAATGGATCCGGTCGATGGTGCGGCGCTGTACGCCCGACACACCGATCGTGAGCGGGCCAACGGTCGTCGACCACGAGGACCTCTTCCTCCCTCGCCTGCACGCCCTCCAGCGGCTCGGGGCCCTCGGCTTCACGGGAGGAGCGTCCTACGTCGGGGTGCCGGTCCACCCCGGACTCGCCAACGTGACGGTGCACGTCGATGCCTCTCGCTCCCACCCTGCTTCTACTGATATGAGACGTGCAGCGACGTTCACTCCGGCGGCTGATGCTGCTGTGGCCGTGCCCCCGGTCTCTTCGTTCGCCGAACTTGTCGACCGCCAGGCCCAGTGGCTCCGTCGACGGGTGCAGGCATCGTCCTGGAGTGTCCGGGGGCAGGCCGGGGGCCTCTGGCTCCTCCACACCGTGCTCTTCGCCTGTAGCATCGTGGCGGTCGCCCTCCCCGCGTGGCGACAGCCCACCCTGATTGCCCTCCTCGGCAAAATGGGCGCGGACACGGTGCTCGCCCTCCCCGCCGCCAACCACTACGACCAGCGCGGCCTGCTCCGGTCGATCGTGCCCAGCGAACTGATGCTCGTGTTCACGCTTCCAATCGCCGGGGTGTGGGCGCTCGTAGCCTCGTCCCCCGAAGTCGAGTTCTGAGTGGCAATGCCGGAACTTGCGAGATGCATGAAAGAGGAGGCGGTTGGGAGCGCAGGGCAGAGCAGAGCCGCTCGGGCGAGAATGCCTCCCTCTCTCCCGCTCCCCCACGCCCCCACGCAGACAACGCCCACACGCACAGACGCACAGACGCGGAATGCACGTCCTCGTCCCCTATCTCGCTACCTACGGCCTGCGTCCCTTCCAGGGCTTTTTTCCGGACCTGCTCTGGCGGGTTGATGCGGCGGCCAAGACGGCCTACCTCACGTTTGACGACGGCCCGACCGAAGAACTGACCGACGACCTCCTCGACCTGCTTGCCCAGTACGACGCGCAGGCCACCCACTTTCTGGTGGGGGCTCACGCTGAGGTCCATCCCGGTCGCACCCGAGCGCTCGTCTCCGCCGGGCACCACGTGGGCAACCACACCTACACCCACGTCGATCCCTGGTCGGTGTCGACGGAGCGGCTTCAGCAGGAACTGAACCGCACGACCCGGTGCCTGAAGGACCTGACGCAAACTCGCATCCGGGCGCTGCGTCCGCCCTACGGCCATCCCACCGGCGCCCTTCGCCAGTGGTGTGCCGAGCGCACCCAGCGGATGGTGATGTGGGACGTGATGCCGGGCGATTACCTCAAGACGGCCACGGCGGCGCGGGTGGCCCGGTTCGTGATCCGGCACGTACGGCCCGGCTCCGTCATCGTCCTGCACGACAATCCGATCTGTGAGGACGTGACGCTCCCGGCGCTGGCGACAATCCTGGAGACGCTGACGGCGGAAGGGTGGTCGTTCGATGCGCTTTGACTCTTCGGGGTGGGGCACCGATGTTCTCTCCGGAACTTGTTCCCCCCGCAGAATTTGCCCGTAGCGGAGGGTCATTGCACAGCCGACTTGGACTGCACGTTTCCGCTTGTACTCGTCATGCGTCCCGAAACGTAGGTGTCGGACACTTGTGCGCCCTGTCAGTCCCTGAGAACCCACCCGTCTCCGCCTCCGTTTCACCGGTGCTTCGAACAGACTCCTCAATGCCATGCCAACCACAGCCACGCGAGCAAAGGAGCACCAAAAGCGGTGGCAGGAGATTGCGTCCGATCCGGCGCTCGAAGATCTCCCCTACAAAATCGAGACCAACCACAGAGGCCAGATCATCTTGAGCCCCCCAAAAGCCGCACACTCCGACCAGCAGGGCGACCTCATGGCGCTTCTCAGCGATCATGTAAGCGGCGGGAAAAGCCGCCCGGAGTTCCCAATCGCGACGAGCAGAGGCACGAAGGTGCCCGACGTGGTGTGGGTCACAACCGATCGGCGCCAGCAGATGCGGGAGACCGGGGACCCGCCCACGCTCGCCCCGGAGATCTGCGTCGAGGTAATGAGCGAGTCCAACGACTGGGCCGAGATGCACGAAAAACGCGCCCTCTACCGAGAAGCTGGCGCTGAGGAGGTATGGATCGTGACCGAAGAGGGAGAGGTCCGGTTCTTCAAGGAGGAAGAGATGGAAGAGTCGGAGCTCGCTTCCGATTTTCCAGATCACCTATAAGCCCCATGCCCATCGATACGCTCAAGGGCCGCCCGGCGCCCGCAGGAGGACGGCACGTGTAGCCCCGAGCAGGCCGAACGCATTGCCGAATTTCTGTCGGACCTCGACGTGGCCGGCGCCACGAAGGAGGCCCTGAACGACCTCGAAGACCGCCTCACGGAGCGCATTGACCAAGCTGAAACCCGTCTTGGTGAGCGCATCGACCGCTTCGATGAACATATCGACCGCGCAGCAGACGAGTGCCAGTCGATCAAGGAGCGGCTGACCGATCGATTCGAGGTCCGCATTGCGAAGCTCGAACGCCGTCTCCCGGTGGGCCACGCCCCGGCCGTCGCTGCAATCGCGGCGCTTCTGAACGACCTGATAGGACCCCGATGCAGAACCGCTTAAAGCTCCGACGACATGTCCACGAACGCCGGTTCAAACGTGACATTCGGCGGGATGAAATACGTGAGGTTCTAGAAAATGGTGAGGTCATCGAAGAGCGTCCGGAGGCCACTCCATTTCCAAAATACACGATGCTCGGATGGACGCGGTACGGAAGCCGCCCGTTGCATGTCGTAGCAGCCGACGATGAAGAGAAGGACGTGACCTACGTGCTCACCGTTTACGAACCAGACCCTGACCTTTGGACCGATGACTTCCGAGAAAAGCGAGACTGACGATCCCCAGTGCCCGATGTGCCCGGCTGGCACGCTCCGTGAGGGCACCACAACCCTCACAATGGAGCGAGGCGAGGCCACGATCGTCTTCAAAGACGTCCCGGCCGACGTGTGTGACACCTGTGGGGAGGCGTTTGTAGGGGAAAATGTCTCCGAAGAGGTCTACGAGCAGGCCGAGGAGGCCATTGAAGCTGGCGTGCAGTTCGATGTGCGGCGATACAATTCTCGACCGAAGACTGCTGTTTGACTTCGCCTCCGGATAACTCCGGGAGTTTTCCCGACGGCAGTCGGGAGCGAGCCACTGCCCTCTCGGGCTCTCCCAATCCAATACGATAAGTCATCTGCAGCCATGCCCATCGACACGCTCAAGTCCGCCCACCGACTCCAGGAGGATGAGCTGTTCAGCCCGGAACAGGCGGAACGCATCGCCGAAATCCTGTCGGACCTTGACGTCGCCAGCGCCACGAAGGAGGACCTCGACGCCCTCGGAGACCGGCTCACGAGCCGCCTCGACCACCTTGGGAATCGCATCGACGAGGTGGAAGAGCGCCTCAGTGACCGCATCGACGAAACGAACGGTCGCATCGATCGCCTCGATGAGAAGATGGTCACGAAGGAAGAGCTGGAGACGGTAAAAAGCGAGCTCAGTCAACAGATCGAGGAAAACCAGAGTGAAACGATTCGCACCGCCGTCGGCGCCGTCGCGGCCGTGGGCGCGGTCCTCGCGGTCGAAATTCCGCTTGCTTTCTACCTGGATAACCCCTGTGTCTCCCGTAAGCAACGGTCGGTGAGATCGCCTCGTCGCTATTCCAATTTCTCCTGGAACTCTCCTCCCCGCTCGAAATAGGTCCATCCCGGACATCCTTCGCAACGCGAGGAGGCCCAATCATGCCGATCGCCCCCTCAAAGTTACAGGAACAGCAGGAGCGATGGAACGAGATCGTCCGTGACCCCGCGCTCCGCGACCTGCCGTACAAAGTTGAGACCAACGCACGAGGGCAACTGCTCGTGAGCCCGCACTCGAATCGCCACTCCGATCTTCAGGAGGCCGTTTCTGACCTTCTCCGCGAGCACACACCAGAGGGCCGACAACCGCCGGAGTACGCGCTCGCTACTCCCAAGGGTGTCAAAGCCCCCGACGTCGTTTGGATTAGCCCGGATCGGAAGAAAGAGATGAAAGCCACGGGCGACCCTTCGACGCTCGCTCCGGAGATCTGTGTGGAAGTGATGAGCCCAGCGAACACGGAGGAAGAAATGCAGGAAAAGCGCCGTCTGTACCGCGAGATCGGGGCTGAGGAGGTCTGGGTCGTCGGCGAGAAGGGTCGCATCCGGTTCTACGGGGAAAAAGAGATGGACCGGTCGTCGATCGCTCCGGGCTGCCCGAGTCGCATACAGCCCTCCTGAAGGGTTCCCCCCGACGCGAACGTCCCAGCTCGCCCTCACCGGATCTCCTCACTCCAGCTGCTCCCGGAGCTCGACGAGGAACGAGCGGAGCGTTTTCAGGTCGTCCTCAATCTCTGCCTGAACCTCTGCCGTCCGCTCGTCCCGTTCGATGGCCTGCCGCGCGCCCTCAATCGTGTACTTCTCGTCCTTCAGCAGGTGGCGGATGCGCTCGACGATCTGGATGTCCTCGTCCGTGTAGACCCGGCGGCCCGACCGGTTCTTTCGGGGCGTCAACACGTCAAACTCCTCCTCCCAGTACCGCAGGACGTGCGGCTCCTGCCCAATTTTCTCGCTGACCTCCCCGATGGAGTAGTAGAGCTTCT
>PXTN01000071.1:8738-24222 GCA_003022565.1 Bacteroidetes bacterium QS_3_64_15
CTCACGCCCCCACGAGCTCAAAGGTGGAGCCGACAGACGGGTCCTTCTCCACCTCGATGCGGACGGGAAAGGCCCGCTTGAGGCGTTCGAGGTGAGTAATGACGAGGATCCTGGCAAAGTCCTCGCGGATGGCCTGAATGGCCTCGACCAGCCGCTCGATGCCCGCCTCATCCTGCGTCCCGAAGCCCTCGTCGATCACGAGGGTGCGCACCCGCACGCCGCTGCGCTCGGCCAGGAGCTGCGCGAGGGCCACGCGGAGGGCAAAGTTGACGCGGAAGCTCTCCCCGCCCGAGTAGGTTTCGTAGGGCCGCGGCACGCCGTGCTCGTCGGTGATGATGATCTCGAGGGTCTCCTTCGTCCCCCCGCTCTTCTTTTCCTTCAGCGTCTCCAGCCGCACGTGCATTCGCCCGTCCGTGAGCCGGTCGAGGATGCGATTGGCCCGCTCCTCGATGTCGGGGAGCGTCTCCTCGATGATAAGGGACGGGATGCCGTGTTTGCCGAAGGCCGCGCGGAGATGCTTGTATCGCTGCCGCGCCGCGGCGGCCTCCTCCCGTTTCTCCTTCGCCTCGTCGAGGGCTTCACGATCGGCCTCGGCCTGCTCCAGCCGGGCATCCAGCTTCCCGAGGCGTTGTTGCAGATCGCTGAGCGTCCTCTCTTCCGCCTGCACACGCTCAGACACGACCTCTTGCTCTTCAATTAGCTCCGTCTTGCCCTCCAGGTCGGATTCCAGCTCGGCGTGCTTGTCCTCCAGCTCGGCCTTCTCCTCCCGCGCATCCGCGAGTCGGTCTTGGATGCGGGTCCGCTGTTCGCGCCAGTCCTTCCGGTTCTGCTTTGCATTTTGGAGAGCATTGTGGCGGTCGGGCGCGTCGCTCAGCTCCTGGAGGCGTTCCCGCACCTCCCGGAGGCGGTCGGGGTCGAACGCCAGCTCGTCGAGGCGGTCGCGGGCGGATTCAATCTCCTCCTGCACCTCTTCGGCCACCGTCTCGTCTTCCAGGGCAGACCGGAGCTTCTCGATCTCGTCGTTGTGCTCTTCAATCTTTCGGGTCACTTCGTCGCGGCGCGTCGCTGCCGTCTCGATATCTTGCAGTCGGTCCGCGTAGCGGTCCAGCTGGCTCGCTCGATTTTGGAGGGCCTCGAAGGCGTCAGGGTCGAACGCCAGGGCGGCAAGCTGCTGCTTACACGCCTGCCACTGGCGGCGCGCAGACGGGGCGAAGGTGCCTGACTCCAGACGACTCGTGAGCTCCTCGGCTCTTTCCTTGTGGGCCGCGAGGGACTCGGCGGTGTCCTCCAGGGCCCGACGCTGCTCTTGGGCCCGGGCGAGGGCTTCTTCGACTCCCTCCAGGTCGTCCCGCTGTTCGCGGAGGCGCTGGTACGTCTGGCGCAGTTCCGCTCGGGCGTCCTTCTTCTCCTGCAGCCGGTCTCGGGCGTCTTGCAGGGCCGCGTCCAGGTCTTCGATGTGGGCGCGGAGCGTGGCCTCCACCTCCTGCCGGTGCGCATCGGTCAGCTCCGTCCCACAGGTCGGGCAGACCTCCCCATCGAGCTCCCGAAAGCGCTCAAGCTCCTCGACCTCCCGCTCCCGCTCGTCCCGCCAGGCCTCAAGCTCCCCGACCTGCTCCTGCACGGCCTGGGAGAGGGTCTTCCCCTTCTGCTCCACCTTCTCAAGTCGATCCGCCAGGGCCGCCCGCGTCTCCTTCCTCGCCTGGAGCGACTCGATGCGCTCGTCTAGTTCTTCCACCTGTTCGAGCGCCTCTTCCTCCTCCTCGATTTGCGCGCGGAGCGTCTCGATTTCCCCCTTGAGCTGCCGGCGGGCTCCGACGATGGCCTCCCGCGCCTCGGCCTTCCGTTCGTTCAATCGGTCGCGGCGCCAGCGGATGCGCTTCTGTTCCTGAAGCTGCTGCCGCGCCGCCTGGGCATTTCGCAGTTTCGTCTCCACGTCGTCCCGCTGCTGGACCGTGGACTCGCATTCGTCCAGAGACTCCTTGAACCCGTTTTGTTCAACCTTACGCCGATCGAGCCGCCGCTCCACCTCGGAGCGACGCTCCTGCAACGCTGTCGTCTTCTCGTCGAGCTTCTGCCGGAGGGTCCGGTGCCGGTCTCGGGTCTGCTCCAGGGCACTCCGCTCCTCCACCAGCGCCTGGTGCTCCTCGTAGGCCGCCGTGACGGCCTCCTCGTCCGCGAGCAACTCGTCGGCCTCGGCGATGCGCTCCCCCAGGCTCTCTGCCTCCTCGACATGGTCGTCGATTCGATCTTCCAGCGCCTGAATTGATTCCTGAATCGAGTCTGCCTCTCGGTCTTTGGCCTCCAGATCAGCCCGCTCCTGGGTCAATTTCTTCTCCTTCTCCCGCAGCGCTGAGAGGGTCTCTTCTTGGTCCTTGATCTCTTCACGGACTGTGTCCCGCGTTTCCTCCCACTCCGGCACCTCCTCAAGCGCGTCTTCGAGACGGTCCACCTCGGCCGCGGCGCGCTGCTCACGCTCCTTCGCCGCTCGCCAGTGGTCCCGGGCCTTATCTTCGAGGGCCTCGTACCGGCTGAGGTTGAGGATGCGGGTGAGGATTTCCTTGCGCTGGCTGGGGCTCTTTTGGGTAAACTCGTCCGACCGCCCTTGAAGCAGGAAGGCCGAGTTGATGAACGTGTCGTAGTCCAGCCCCAGGGTGTCGTCGATCCGCGCCTGGGTCTCGCGCTGGGTAGAGCCCGTGAGGGGGCGGTAGCTGTCGCCCTCGGCGTCCTTCAGTTGAAACTCGAGATCCGACGAGGTGGTCTTGCCCGTCTCCGAACGAGAAAAGGAGCGGACGACCCGGTAGCGCGTCCCCTCCAGGTCGAAGGTGAAGGAGACCTTCATGTGCCGGGTGCCAATCCGGATCAGCTCCTCGTCGGGCTTGCGCCGGCCGCTCGACTTGCGCGCCTCACCCCAGACAGCCCACGTCATCGCGTCGAGGAGCGCCGACTTGCCTTCCCCATTGCCCCCGGAGAGACAGGCAACCTCGAAGTGATCGAACTCAAGAGGGGGCGCCTCCGTCCCGTAGCTCAAGAAGTTCTTCAGTTCCAGACGGACAGGAATCATACACGTAGACAGACTGCGGAACGCAAATCGGGGCAGCGGTGTGGGCGAGCACCGTCCCAAACATTCTCAGCGTAGACGCGCGCTGTTTCCTGGGGGTCCCTCACCGAAACTGGACCGGGGTCACAATGACGGTCGTCCCCACCACGTCCGTAAGCTCCCGGTCCGCGAGGTGATCGTTGAGGCGATCCTCCGTCGCGTCGGCGATTCGGGCCCGTTCCGGAGCGCCCACGGCGTCGTCCACCGCGGCCAACGCCGAGCTGTCACCCTCGACGTCTAGACGAGCGTCGATGCGCTGGCGGGGCGCACCGGGGACGTTGTCCTGAACGAGACGGAGGTCGACATTCAGCGTGCAGTCGTCAGTCTCAGACCCGCGGAGAATCGCGTGCGCAGTGTCTTTGATGGCGCGCTGAAGGTCGCCCGCCAGCTCCGGGCGGAGTCGCCCACTTTCCTGCACGAGGCCCCGAATGGTGCTGAGCTCAACGTCGCCCGTAATGTGGAGATCGATCGAGATATCGCTTCCAAGTACGGCCATGAAATTGGTAGAGTCGGGTAAGAACCACCGTGAGAGCGGCCCTCTGTGTAATCAATCGTACTGAACGAATTTCTTTACGTTTTCTTCAGAGCTGAGGATCCGTTGGCTGAACGGGCATCAGTCTCAGGACTCCGCGTCCAGTCCGACCGACTCTGGGGAGGCGTCTGGGGGCGACTGGACCTCGGATCGAATCCGCCGGCTCAATTTGTCGGCCGCTTTCTTGGCCGCAGGGACCCACTCCTCGGTGGCTTCGATGGTCTGGGGAAGGAGCCGAGCAACGGGCCGGTACAGGGCCGACTCGTCCCTCGTGTCCTGCCCAGGCATCTCCAGTCCCGACAGCACCAGAAAGAGGAGGCTCAACAGCAGCGCGGCCTTGACGCCCCCCACCGCCCCACCGGCCACCTGGTTCACAACCGACAGGGACAGAGAATCCAGCACCTGCTCGACCAGGCGGGACAGGGCGAGAAAGAGGAGGTACACGCCTAGAAACAGTACCGTGAATCCCGCCAGGGGAATCAGCGATTCAGAGAGGCCCAGGCTAGTGACCATCGCCTCGCCCACTACGTCCATGAACTCTACGGAGAAGAGCAGCGCCGCCACGAGCCCGAGCAGACTGGCCGCTTGCCGCACGGCCCCCACCACGTAGCCCCGAATCAATCCGCAGAGAAGGACAACTACAATGAACCAGTCGAGTGCGGTCAGCATGGGACGCCGCTGGTTCCGTGGGAACCGATGAGCGTGAAAATGAGGCAGGGGCGCATTAGATGTAACGGCATCCGCGGGCATGGTTCACGACCCTGCTAATCGGTCGCGGAAAACGGGCCGCGAGCGGATCCGGGATTCACGCGTCGAGGCTCACATCGTGCCGGCCTCCTCACTCGGCGTTCATCCGTTGGAAAGCGCGTTTTGCACCCGTTTGCGGACGCGATTGCCGTCCACACGGCCGCGGAGCTCCTCCATGGCTCGTCCCATGACGGGGCCCATGTCGGCCATGGACGTGGCCCCCACCTCCTCAATGATGGCGTCGATCCGTTCGGCCAGCTCCTCGTCACTCAGCCGGTCCGGCAGATAGTCCTCCAGCGCCTCGATCTCCTCTCGTTCTTTCTGCACCAGGTCGTCCCGGCCGGCCTCCTCGTACTGTTCGATCGAGTCGCGGCGCTGCTTCACCTGTTTTTGGACGACGGCGAGCTCCTCCTGCGTGCCGAGCGTGCTCTCGGTGCCCTCCTCCCGCTGTTCGATCTCCTTGTTGGCGAGGGCGGCCCGCAAGGACCGAAGCGCCCGCCGGCGGACCTCATCCTGGTCCTTCATGGCCTGCGTGAGATCTTCTTTGACGCGGTCGAGTATGGAGTCGGACATTGTTCTGCTGAGGTTGGTCAATACCGATGTGTGAGAAAATATCTGAACAAACCCGGCCCCCGGAAACCTCCGATGCCCTCGATGTCGCAGGGAGGACGCGGAGATGGGGGGCGCGGAGGAGGTGCCGTGCAGAGCGCGCTCCTGTGTCGGTCGAATGGCGTGGCAGAGCAGCAGTCACACTTGGGGTAACGGAGACGTCCCGCCGGGACGCTGCACGCGCATCGGTTCAGCCCTTCTAGGCCTCTCCTGCGGGCGCTAGGTGGAGGACGATGACACGTGCGTGTCGACCCATTCCCGCGCTCGGCGACGGGCCGTCTCGGCGTCAGTGACCTGGAGGATCTCGCGGGCGAGCCCCTTGGCCTCCTCGTAGCCGAGGGCCCGGACGATGCGCTGTACTGCGGGCAGGTGCTGCGGGGCCACGCTCAGGGTGTCCACGCCCAGACCGAGAAGCACCGGCACAGCCTGCACGTCCCCGGCAATCTCGCCGCACACCTCCACCGGACATCCCGCCATCCGTCCCGCCTCCACGACGCGCAGAATCAGCCCGAGGACGGCCGGGTGCAGGGCGTCGTACCCGGCCCCCACCCGCTCGTTGCCACGGTCGACAGCGAGGACGTACTGCGTGAGGTCGTTGGTACCGATCGAGAAAAAGTCTACGTGCTCGGCGAAGGCGTGCGCCTGCACGGCGGCGGCCGGGACTTCGACCATGATGCCGAGCGGCAGGTCCGGATCGTAGGCGACGCCCTCGGCCGCTAGGCGGTCGACCTCCTCGTCGATGATCGCCCGCACGCGGCGCACCTCCTCCGGGTCCGTCACCATGGGCAGCAGCACCCGGAGCGCGCCGTGCCGGTTGGCTCGCAGGAGCGCCCGCAGCTGGGGCCGAAGCAGTTCGTCGGGACGGTCGAGAAGCGCCCGGAGGCCCCGCCATCCCAAGAACGGATTGTCCTCGGGTGGGCCGGTGCGCAGTCGGGGGGTTCGTTCGTCGCCGCCCAGATCCAGCAGGCGAATCGTGGCCCCGGCTTCCCCGGTCGCCTCGACGACCGTCCGGTACGCGCGGGCCTGCTCGTCCTCGGTGAGCGTTCTGCCGCCGTCGGCCAGAAAAAACAGTTCCGTGCGAAGGAGCCCGATGCCGTCGGCCCCATACGGGTCGAGAAGGTCGAGCTCCGTGTCCAGTCCCACGTTGGCCCGGAGCGTCACGGTACGGCCATCGGTCGTCGTCACGGGTCGATCGTCCATCTTCTCGTCCTCCAGCTCGCCGTCCTTCAGGGGAGACGCCTCCCGCTCGGCCTGCCGCTGCCGGTACTGCTCGACGGTGGCGGACTGCGGGCGGACCACCAGACGGCCTTCGTACCCGTCGAGGACGACGGGGTCCCCCGACGATACCGCCTCCAGGACCTCCTGGACACCAACGACGAGGGGAAGATTTAGCGCTTTCGCAACGATGGACACGTGCGACGTCGCGCCCCCTTCAGCGGTCACGCAGCCGAGCAGACTGTGCCGGCTGAAGCGGAAGAGATCCGTCGCGGTCAGGTTCCGGGCCACCACGATCGAGTGGGCCTCCATGTTGACCGCGACTTTGCCCCGCCGCAGCGATCGGAGGAGCCGTTTTTCGAGGTCCACGAGGTCGCTGGCCCGGTCGTGGAGATGCTCGTCGCCGCTCGTTTCGAGACGCTTCCGATGCGTCTCCAGCACGCTCTGGACCGCCGTGCCCGCCGACTCCGTGCGTTCCCGAATGCGCTGTCGGACCGCCTGAAGAAACTCTTCGTCACGCAGCATGAGGGCCTGGGCCTCGAGGAGAGCCTCCGTGTCGGCCTCCGCGGCGTCGGGGACCAGGGCCCGGACGGTCTCAAGCTCCTGCTCGGCCCGTTGCACGGCATTGGCCAGGAGCTCGATCTCGGCCTCGACCTCGTCCGCGTCGATGGTGGTACGCTGGATAT
The DNA here is from genome assembly GCA_003022565.1 of Bacteroidetes bacterium QS_3_64_15. Taxonomy (GTDB): domain Bacteria; phylum Bacteroidota; class Rhodothermia; order Rhodothermales; family Salinibacteraceae; genus Salinibacter. The sequence continues at coordinate 15,625 of PXTN01000071.1, forward strand.
CGGGCGCCGAGGCGTCGTACCGGGAGGCCGTGCCGATCGCGATTCCCGGGGCGGCACTCGTGCCCTCGATCACCCGCTCGGCGGACGACCCTGCGCGATCAGGGCCGGCAGTGGGGGACGCGTTTTCCATGACGGGACGTGCAGCGCTCAGCAGAGAATGACACTCCCAATCTTGGGAGACTTCCAGGGCGGCGCGAGGCATGAACCGTCGCGAGGCATGAACCGTGACTCGTGATCTCTCGCAGTTGCATCGTCTCACGCATCACTCCTCACGCATCCATCCTTACATCTCTTCCCCGAACCCGTCCTCAAAGAGCTCAGTGATGGCGTTCGCCGCCTCTTCTTCGTCGTCTCCCTCCACCACGAGGGTCAGGATGGCGCCCTGCTCGGCGGCCAGGGTCATCACCCCAATGACGCTCTTTCCGTTGATCTCGTAGTTGTCGCGCCGGAGATAGACCTCCGACTCGAACTGGGAGGCCGTCTTCACCAGCATCGACGCCGGTCGCGTGTGAATCCCCGCGCGATTGCGAACGGTGACCTCGCGTTCAATCATGCGGGTCCGTAGGTTGAGGGAGCGTAGTGTAGTCGACTGCCCACCGAGATGTTCGCACCGCCGTCTCCGCGGGCGGACCGTTCTCCGAAGACACCGAGGCCGCGTCAGTCAGTAGTCGCGGGCCTTCATGCGGTTGAGCAGCCAGTGAAGTGTCTCGGTCGCGGCCGCTTCGGGAAGATCGTCGAGATGATCGTGGGCCCGCTCGGTGTAGGAGCGGACGGCGTCGCGGGCCTCGTCGAAGACCCCGAGGGCCGCCATCCGGTCGCGGGCCTCGGCCACATCGTCGGGGGGGAGTCCCTCATCGGTCACCAGACGGGCAAACCATTCGTATTCCGCCCCCTCGGCGCGCTCCAGCGCCCGCAGGGTCAGAAACGTCTTCTTTCCCGCCACGAGGTCGCCTCCCACGCTCCGGCCCCAGGCGTCGTCTTCGGCGACGAGGTCGAGCAAGTCGTCCTGAATCTGGAAGGCCCGCCCCACCAGTCGCCCCGCCTGGGACAGGCGGTCCTGCTCGGCGGCGGAGGCGCCGCCAATCACGCCCCCGAGTTCGAAGGCGGCGGAGAGGAGCGCGCCGGTCTTCCGGTCGATCATGTCCAGATACGCATCCACCGACACCCGGTCCTCATCCTCGAACGAGGCGTCCAGCGCCTGCCCGGCACAGAGGTGCTCCACCATCGGGTGGTACACCGAATACAGTGCCTCGGCGTCCGTCCCGTCCACCTGGCCGAGGAGGTCATAGGAGAGGCCCATCATCAGATCTCCGGTCAGGACCGCCGTCCCCGGATTCCATTTCACGTGCACCGTCGGGGCGCCGCGCCGCTCCTCGTCCTCGTCCATCAGATCGTCGTGGACGAGGGTAAAGTTGTGAAACACCTCGACGGCCAAGGCCGCCGGGAGCGCCCGTTCTACGGAGGTGCCGTACGACTCCGCCACCAGCAAAAGGAGGACCGGACGGATGCGCTTCCCATCCGTCCGCAAGACATGCTCTACGGCGTCGTATAGCGCCGCAGGCATCCGTCCCTCGACGAGCGACGGGAGGGCCTCGTCGATGCGCGACTGCATCGCCGCCACGCGATCTGCGTGCGGCGCACTCTTCGTAGAGGGAGTCATCGGCGAACTGCTGTCAACCACGGTCCTGGCACCTGTTCTACAAACGGGCAGCGCTATGCGGGGCGCTCGGACGCGCCGAGGACCCGCTCGATGCGCTGGAAGACCTCCTCGATATTCCCAACGCCGTCGACAGAGACGAGCGCATCTTGCCTTTCGTAGTACGACGCTAGCGGCTCAGTCTCCTCGCGGTACACGGCGAGGCGGTTCCGCACCGTCTCCGGTTCATCATCGGAGCGCTGCACGATGAGGTCGGGATCCACGTCGTCAGGGGGCGGATTGTGATCCAGGTGGTAGGTCTCGCCCGTCTCATCGTGGATCCGGCGCCGGCTGAGCCGCCGGACGAGGACCTCGTCGGGCACCTCCAGGCTCACGACGGCGTCGAGCGGCGCCTCGTGCTCCTCCAGAAACTTCGTCAGCCACTCGGCCTGCTGCTGGGTGCGGGGATAGCCGTCGAGGACGAAATCGTCGTAGCCCTCGTCGGCAATGGCCTGCTCGGCGAGCTTCCGGACCAGTTCGTCCGGCACCAGTTCGCCCGACTCGACGTAGGATTTGGCCTTTTGGCCGAGGGGCGTCTCTTCCTCCAAGGCCGCCCGGAGGATGTCCCCGGTCGAGATCTGGGTAATTCCGCGTCGTTCTTCCAGAAGACGGGCTTGGGTGCCCTTTCCGGCACCGGGAGGCCCAAAGATCACTAATCGCATCAGTGGGATTCACTCGTCAGGAAGATGCTCCGAGGGAAAGGCCCCGGATCTATTCGAGGGGCTCGTCGCCGACCATCTCACCGACGTCGACGTTCTCGAGCACAGAGAGAATCGCATTCCGAATTACCTCGCGGGCGGCCAGCCGGAACAAAAATCCGAGGCTCTGGCCCAGGAAGCCTCGTTCGGAACTCGTCTCGTCGGCCCCAAGGTCGCCCTCCCGGTACACCTCGGGCGGCACCCGGCCCTGAAGGACCTTTTCGACGGCCTGGCCCGGCGTGTCGCCCGCCGCCATTGCCTCGTCGACCTTCGCGCGGAGGGCGTCGATGTGCCGGTCTAGTAGCTCGGCCCGCTCCGACCGCCGCGACCCCCATCCCCCGAAGAGAGCGCCGACCGCCACCCCGGCAGCGAGCATACCGCCGACGCTTTTCAGAGGATTGTCTGCCACCCAGTCTCGGAGCGCGGTGCCCGTGGTGGCCACCTCCTCTTCCAAGGATGCGAAGCGATCGGACATGGCATCTGCCGTTTCCCGAAGTCGGGCTTCGATGTCCGCTCTGGTCGATTTCGAGTCCATGGGGACAACACGTTGAGTCGTAGAAAAGAGCAGTCGAGGGACCCCGCACCGCTACGCCTGCGATGGGGCTGCCGGGTCGGGGTCCGTGTCGTCCTCCTCCACCGCGGCCGAGGCGGGCCGGGGGCGACGCTCGTCCTCGTCGGACGCCGGGGCCCGGTCGCCGCGAAGCGTGCGGAAGAGGTTCGACGGAGGAATCAGGTCGGGTTGAGTGAGGCGGAGGCCCCCGATGATAAGAAAAAGGGCCACCGTGACGGCGAGGAACCCCCAGCCGGGATGGCCGAGGAGTGCCCCCACGCCCAGCGCGATCGTCGTAAGGGCGAAGAGCGCGGCGAAGAAGCCAGCGATCGCAATGAGGAGCCCGAGGGCAATGTCGTTCTTCGTCTCGTCGAGCCGCTCCTCGACCTCCAAAATGGCGAGATCAATGCGGAGGTCAATCCATTCCCGAAGGTCCTCGAACAGCCCCTGCGTGTGGGCCGCAATTCGACTCACTTTGCCTCCGTGCTCGGCGTTCGGGGCTGATGATCGGTTGTCGAGGGACTCCATGGCCGGTGCAGGACGTATGATGCGGAGGAATGGCGTACGCAAAATACCACATATCGCAGAAGACGCAAGTGAATTCACCGTACAACCCCCATGCTCGTTCCAGCCCGAACTCGCCCGCACGGTCCACGTTCGTGCCTGAGGGAATTTCTGCGTTCCCCCTATTCGTACGTGTCCCCTCGCCCCCAAGATCAGAACGGCGTTCATGGCTACGACTCAGGCCGAGACCACCCCGAACCCGAACAGCCTTAAGTTCACGACGGACAACGGCCCCTTCCGCGACGACGTGGCGGCCTATTCGTCGGAGGAAGAAGCCCAGAGCGATTCTCTCGCCCACCGCCTTTTCTCCGTCTCCGGCGTCGACGACATCTTCATTACCCCTCAGTTCGTTACCGTGTCGAAGGTACCGGCCGTGGACTGGAGCACGGTGAAGCCGGATGTCGAGTCCATCCTGGCCGACCATCTGGAGTCGGGATAGCTCTCACCGACTCCCCACCTCCCGCACGAACGACGCGATTGCTGCCCCCTCCTCGTCGTCAAGGGGCGGGATGTGCACGCCGCCGGGGGTCCGCAGGGGCCAGGATGCAGGCAGCTGATCGTGCAGCCCCTCTCGGGCCACGACCGCGTACAGCTCATCTCGATTCGCCTGTATCCACGCGCCCACCTCGTCGAGGTCGTCGTACGGCGACCACCGGATGTGGCCAGGGGGCTGCGGAATCTCGGGGGCGCCCCGACTCACGAGAAACTCTAGCCCCTCGGCGTAGGCGCGGGGTTCATCGTGGGCCTCCAGGAATGCCTTCTGCATTTGGAGGGCGCCGGGGGTGTCTTCGTGGGCCGGAAAGACGCCGCGGAAGCGCGCCATCGCCTCCAGATAGGGATCCGGGGACAGATCGGTGGGCGCCCAGAGAAGGGCGAGGCGCCGGTGGCCACCGCCCTCGTACAGCAGCACGTCCTCCGCAATGCCCCCTCGAGCATCGTCGTCCTCGTGGCCGTCCAGCATCGCGATGACAAGCTGCGTGGGTTGGAGCAGTCGGCGGTCCTCCGGGAGTCCATGCGCCTCGCACCGCTCCGCCAGCGCGTCGACGTCGTCCCGATCGGGCTGCGCCAGTACCGCAGTGGCGCGCTCAAGCAACGACGCCTCTTTCACAAACTCGGCGTCCATCCCGGCTCCCTGCTCCCCGACCTCCTGCACAAAGGCCGGAAGCAGGGCGGGCGACGCCTCCGGCACGTGGCCGAGGTAAGAGTGCCCGGCGGTCCACACGGCCACTGCATCCCGCAGGCCCGCAAGCGGATGGGACGATCCGTGAAGACCCCCCACTGTGGTGGACTCATCGGCAGGGTTGTCTCCAACCCACCCCGTCAGGGCCTCCAGGGTGAGCCGCTGCATCCAGCGGTTGAGGGCGTAATCGAGGGCCTCCTCGGTCCAGCGATTGGGGGCCTCGAGGGTCTCGGCGACGGCCTCTTCCCGCGGTGGGTGATCCGGTTCGCGCCAGCGTGCAGCGACATCGACGAGGGCCTCGGGGGACGGCTCCGCGGTGTCCATGGTTTCCCTGCAATAATGGTTTTCTCGCAATAACAGAAACTTGCCGCACATCTCTCAAGCGGGGATCTCCCGCAACCGCCCCTCAAGCGAATACCCCGATCCGGTTGTTCCCCTTTCAATCCGCTTCCACACCCACACGTCCATCCTTCCACACCTCCATCCCTTTCCGAATCACCGGCGCGCCCCTCACGTACGACCCCGCGAACTGCTCATCTTCCCGCTGAGCCCCGCCCGCCCATGCGCCAGTTTGACGTCCCCACCTTCTACCAGAGCCCCATCATCTCGACGGTCAAGGACGCGCGTCAGGCCACCGATCCGCGCAAGAAGGACCTGTCGCCCTCGGTGATCGACTTTGGGCCGGTGCGCTTCAAGACTGCGCGCCACTTTGGCTTCTGCTTCGGCGTGGAGCAGGCCATCGAGATCGCGTACGAGACGCTGGACGAGAACCCGAACAAACGGATCTTCCTCCTCTCGGAAATGGTCCACAACCCGCACGTGAACGAGGACCTGCAGGACCGGGGCATCCAGTTTCTGCGCACCACGAAGGGCGAACAGTTGATCCCGTTCGACGAGCTGACGCCCGACGACGTGGTTATCATTCCCGCCTTCGGCACCACGCTGGAGGTGGAGCAGGCGCTCGAAGAACGCGGCGTGGACACCGAGAGCTACGACACCACCTGTCCGTTCGTCGAGAAGGTGTGGCGCAAGAGCTCGCAGATTGGGGACGACGATTACTCGATCGTGGTGCACGGCAAGCGCTACCATGAGGAGACGCGCGCCACGTTCTCTCACGCGACGGAGGAAGGGCCGGTGGTCGTCGTACGCGACATGGAGGAGGCCCAGGAGTTGGCGAGGGTGATCCGGGGCGAGAAGGACACCGCGTTTTTCTACGACTACTTCGACGACAAGTACTCGGAGGGCTTCGATCCGGAGACGGACCTGCGGCGCCTGGGCGTGGTGAACCAGACGACCATGCTGGCGGAGGAAACGGCCGCCATCGCCGACCTGATGCGCGAGGCGCTCACGGACCGCTACGGCAAGGCGGAGGTCAAGGAGCACTTTGCCGACACGAGCGACACGCTCTGCTACGCCACCAACGAGAACCAGAACGCGACGCAGGCCCTCATCGAAGACGGGGCCGACGTCGGTATCATCGTGGGGGGGTACAACTCGTCGAACACGGGCCACCTCGTGGAGCTCTGCGAGGAGCACATGCCCACCTACTTCATCCGTGACGCGAGCGAGTTCGACGCCCCCTCTGAGATTCAGCATTTCAACATTCACACCCAGGAAGAGGAAACGACTGACAACTGGTTCCCGGCCGCCGACACGCCGGTCGAGGTCCTGCTCACCTCGGGCGCCTCCTGCCCCGACGCCCTGCTCGACGAGGTTGTCCGTAAAATCATCAGTTGGTACCCAGACGCGCGGCCCGTCGAAGAGGCCCTCGCCCCCTTCGAGGAGGCCACGGACGAGGAGTAGCTCGCTGCGCGCCCGGGACAGTTTTTTGCGGTTCCGCCGTCGCGGACACAGCCTGGGGCCTCTTGCCCTCGCAACCGACTCGCCGTGCGCCGACCGCGGTCCGCCATCACTCTCCCACTCGCCCTCTCCCCCATTCCCAAAAAGATGTCCTGGTACGAAGAGTGGTTTTGGAGCGATGCCTACACGCGGGTCTACGACCACCGGGATGAGGAGGAGGCCGAGCGGCTGGTGGACCTGATCGAGCGAGAAATCGCCCCCGCCCTGAACGCGCACATCTTGGACATCGGCTGCGGCCGGGGACGCCATGCCCACGCGCTGGCGCGACGCGGCTACCGGGTTACGGGCATTGACCTCTCGGAGGCGGCCATCGAGGAGGCCCGCGCCACGGCGGCGGACGAGGGGCTCGACGCAACCACCACATTCAGGGTGTCGAACATGCGGACTCCCGCCTGCGAGGCCTGCGCAGACGGGGTCGTCAATCTGTTCACGTCGTTCGGCTACTTTGAGGAGGACGCCGAAAACGAACGCGCCCTGGCCGCCATGACCACCGCTCTTCGTCCCGGCGGATGGCTTCTGCAGGACTTCCTCAATGCGCCGGTCGTGGCCGAGTCTCTCGGGGCGTCCGAACACGAAACCGAGGGGGGTCGCACCATTCACCAGGACCGCTGGATCGAAGACGGCCGCGTTATCAAGGAAATTACCATCGAGCACGCCGACGGGACCGAGACCTTCCGGGAGAGCGTCCGCCTCTTCACCGTGCATGATTTCAAAGAGATGTACCTGTCGGTCGGGCTGGAGCTGGTTTCGCTCTTCGGGAACTATGACGGGGGCAATTATAAACCCGAGGAAAGCCCCCGCCTCCTGCTGTATGCTCGGAAATCAGACTCTTGACGAGACAACGCTCCACCGTCCCGACAATACAACGTTGGAAAGAATCGCCCCTCTGATAGGCCATATTGCGTACTTCGTATTGCGTATCGTCTCCAAGTTGGAAAATCGCACGATTCCATTGTACTCTTTTCCTCTGTCGCCTTGATGGGCTGTAGGAGCGATTTGAAACGCCGGGATCCAACCTCCTCACAACTCTCACTCATGACTCGCCACTCATGACTCACCCCGTCATGACCCCCTCCCTGTGACGTTTCGGTAGGAGGCAGTTGGACCAGGTCACCTCAGCGCGTTCGATCTCATACGACCATTCTACACCTCGAACTCCGCACTCCAAACTCCGAATTCCAAGTCCCAAAATTCCGCATGAACACCGCCCTCTCCTACGCCGAAAATCACTCCGACCAATTCGTCGACGAACTGGAAGAGCTCCTGCGCATCCCGTCGGTCAGCACCGACTCTGCCTACGCCGACGAGGTGCAACGCGCGGCTGAGTGGCTCGCCGACCACTTCGACGAGATCGGGATGGAGACGACCGACATCATTGAGACCGACAGCCATCCCATCGTCTATGCTGAGCACAGGACGGACCCGGCCAAGCCCACCGTAGTCGTGTACGGCCACTACGACGTGCAGCCCCCCGATCCGCTGGAGGAGTGGACGACCGCGCCGTTTGAGCCCACCAAACGGGACGGACGGCTCTACGCCCGCGGAGCGTGCGATGACAAGGGCCAACTGTTCATGCATGTGAAGGCCGCTGAAGCCTACCTGTCGGCGGAGGGCACCCTCCCGGTGAACCTCAAGTACGTGATCGAGGGCGAGGAGGAAACGGGATCGATGGCCGTCGAGTCGTACATTAAGTCGAATGGCCGGCGGCTCGACGGCGACGTGGTCCTCATCTCCGACACGGCGATGTTTTCCGCGGAGACGCCCTCCATCACCTACGGGCTGCGCGGCTTGGCCTACGCCGAGATCACCCTCCAGGGCCCCGACCGAGACCTCCACTCCGGCAACTACGGCGGGGCTGTGGACAACCCGGCCAACGCGCTCAGCCGGATCATTGCCGGGCTGCACGACGCGGATCACCGCGTCGCCATTCCCGGCTTCTACGACAACGTGCCCGACCTGACGGAGGCCGAGCGCGAGACGTACGCCGAGCTCCCGTTCGACGAGGAGGCCTGGATGGACGCCATCGGCATCGACGACGTGCGGACCGAGG
>PXTN01000072.1 GCA_003022565.1 Bacteroidetes bacterium QS_3_64_15
CGGCTTCCAGGTCTTTGGAGCAGGTAAAGCAGTGGGCGAAGAGGGCAAAGGCATACGGGGACTCCCCGTCGGGAAGGTCGAGTCGGGCGGCGAGGGTGTCACCGCCTGGATTCTCGAAGCGGGGGTTCTCGGAGGGCATCGATGTAGCGTACAGATTCGTGAAGGAGAACAGAGTGGGATCAGGAGGGCATCGACGTCTGGTACGGCCCGCCGTCACGCGCGGCCCACAGTCGATTCGGTGTCAACCTCAAAGTCGAAGCGGCGCCGTTCGGTGGGGGTACCGTGCTCGTAATTTTGCTCGACGAACGTTACCCCCCCGGACCGATGCATGAGAATGACGGTGGAGGCCCGCGTCCCGTAGTTCCTCCCCTCGATGAACGGCGGAGAAAGCATTCGCTCCGTGTCTTCCCCGACGCCGGTGTCCGGAAGCTCCTCGTGCGGGGCCGGCTGCCGGTCGTCGAGGAGGTCGAGCAGTCGCTCGGCCGTCACCTCGTCGTTGAGGACGGCTCGCAGTTTGGACGTTCCACGCTCCACCTTCGGCCACGGATCGTCGAGCTGCGCGTTGCTCATGCCGTAGACCCCCGCCTCAACCCCCCGCGGCGTGCCGCCTCGGTTCGAGAGATAATGCGTGCCCTCCATGGTCCCGACGAGCAGGTTGAACCCGTTGTACTGATCGGCGCGAGCCTCCACCGCCCGGAGATACGAGTCCGGGTCCGGTTCCTCCATGACGTACTCGGCCACGAGGTGTCCGCGCGACGGGGCGTCCTCTCGATGCGGCCTCTGGTCGCGGACGTTGGTGACGGTTGCCCAATGCCCCCCCTTCGTAACCCCCAGCCACGTCCCACCCGCCTTCAGGTCCCGCCCGCCAAGGACGTGCGGGGCCTCGTCCCAGAACGCGGCTGGAACCGTGGGCCGGTCATAAAACTCGTCTCGGTTGCCCGCAAAGACGAGCGGATAGTCCGGATGAGCGTTCTGCGCGAAGAGAATCAGACACATGGTGAAGCGCAGTGGTTGGGGAGTCTGTTCGCGGGTGACTGGGGCCGTTATTCCAAAAACGGAAACAGCTAGCCCACCCGCTTCTCAACCGCGTAGAGGCGGGGCGGATCGCTGGGTTGGTTTACGAATCGATACGAGAGCGTTCGAAACGATGCCTCGGGCAGGGCCGACGCCCACGATTCAACGGCGTATGCTTCCTCCTCCCCACCCTCGTGCCCGGTGTAGGCCACGACCGTGATGACCCCGCCGGGCCGGAGCAGCTTCACGCTGGCATCGAGGGCCGACCACGTCGTCTCGGAGGTCGTCGTCATGGAGTGGTCGCCCCCCGGCAGGTAGCCCAAATTAAACATGACCGCACTCACGGTCCCGTACGCGTTCTCCCCCAGATGGGTCGCCATGGTCTCGTGGCCGGCGTGGATGAGGCGGAGGGACGTGTCGGAGGCGTCTGCCTGGATGCGACGGCGCGTTTCGTCGAGGGCCTCTTGCTGAATGTCGAACCCGATGACGCGTCCCCCGGGTCCAACCGACCGCGCCAGAAACAGCGTGTCGTGCCCATTGCCCACCGTGGCGTCCACCGCGAGGTCTCCCCGACGGATCGCCCGATCTGCCAACAGGTGCGCAGCGTCCAACACGTACGGAATCGCCATGACAGACGGGCGGGTCAGCAGGGTCGAACGTACCGAGAAGTCGGTGGTCGACGAAGGAAGATACGTTACAGAAATTCTTCAGAATGGGTCCATGTTCGTCCACAATACCGGGACGAGCGTCCCGTTTAGGCAGAAGGCACGACTCTCCTCCCCTCGGACGCCTCACTAACAAGAACTTCTGTACACCTCGATAGAATCCTCCGCCGAGGAAGAACCTCCCCCTTCATCAGTCCGTGAGGGACTGGCCTCTACGTCCTACAATTCCTATGCGTCCATGGCTGTACCCGTCGACCTCGGGGCTCGGAGCTATACCGTCTATGTCCGTTCGCTGTCGGCCGTCCCTTCGCTGATGAAGGAGGCCGGCTTGGAGCCGGGGCGGTGCCTGCTCGTGACCGATGAGAATGTGGCGGCGCACTACCGCACGCCGCTCGTGAAGGGCCTATCCGACGCCGGCTGGACCGTCCGCTCCCTCGTCCTCCCTCCCGGTGAAGAGACCAAATCGGCCTCGTGCCTGCACACCATCTACGATGAGGCCCTCGACTGGGGCGTCGACCGGCAAACCCCGGTGCTCGCCCTGGGAGGGGGCGTGATCGGCGACCTCGCCGGCTTTGCCGCGGCCACTCTCCTGCGCGGGCTCCCGCTCGTGCAGCTGCCCACGTCTCTCCTTGCCCAGGTCGACGCGTCGGTCGGGGGAAAAACGGCCATCAACCACTCCACGGGCAAGAATCTCATCGGCGCGTTCTACCAGCCGCAATTCGTGTGTGCCGACCCGACCACGCTCGATACGCTTCCGATGCGGGAGTACACGAGCGGAATGGCCGAAGTGGTGAAGCACGCATTGATCAAGGACCCGCCCCTCTTTGCACGGCTGGAGGACAATCTCGTCTCGGTGATGACCCACAAAGACCGAGCGGTCGCCTCGTCCGTGCTCGAGCAGGCAGTGCGCGTGAAGGCCAAGGTCGTGAATGCGGACGAGCGAGAAAAGGGCCGACGAGCGATCCTGAATTTCGGCCATACCTTCGCCCACGCGTTGGAACGCGTCGCGGGATACGGGGCCTTCACCCACGGCGAGGCCGTGGCCCTCGGCATGCGGGCGGGCCTGTACCTTTCGCACCAACGCCATCCCGACTCCCTCAACCGTGATCGGTTAGACCACGTAATCGACGCCATTCCGGTCCAGGACGACCCCTCCGCCGTGCCGTTTCCGGAGTTGTACGAGGCCATGTCGGCGGACAAGAAAAATCAGGGGGACACGATCCGGTTTGTTCTCCTGAGGCAGTTGGGAGAGGCCTACCTCACGGGCGAGGTCCCAAAACAGCAGGCCCGGCACGCGTGGAACTTCGCCTGTTCATCCTGAAACGCCGCCCCGGTTGAGTCGTGTGAGGGTGCGCAAGTTGGCATCCCACGAAGCACGGCCCCACCCTAGCCCCACCACAACGGTTCCGTCCCGTGCCCGCCTCGTCTTCCCATCGGTCTATGCCGCGCCCATTCTGGCGCTCGCTGCGAGTGGTCCTCGGCGCGGTGCTGGTCGGCATCGTGATCTTTGTCGGGTTTACCCGCACGCAGGTTGGGCGGGATGCCATCCGGGCCCAGGTGGAAACAACCTTCAACCAACGCTTCGAGGGACAGCTCTCGATTGCCTCACTGAGCGGCACCGTGATCGACGAGGTGGTAGCCACCGACATCCAGCTTCGTGATCCCTCCGGGACCGTCGTAGCGACAATCGATTCGATTCGGGGAACCCCCCGCTGGGCCAACCTCCTCACCGCGGAGCTCTCCCTCCGCACCCTCACCCTCGTCCGCCCCCAGCTGTCTCTGGATCGGGACTCGAGCGGGACGTGGAACGTCCGTCGGGTCTTCCGACGAAGGAATCCGTCGTCCCCCAATCAGCCGCTCGACGTGACCGTCGCGAACGTGGAGGTGCAAGACGGGCGGGTGACGACGACGCGACAGGGCTATCCCCCCGAAGTCGTTCGGGACGAGTGGTTGTTCGATTATACTCGGACCGAGGTTACCGACATTGCCCTCGCGGCCTCTGTACAACGGGCAGGTCCCAGCGGACGTCTCGAAATTAATACCGCGTCCTTTACGCTTCCAGACGCAGATCTGCAGACGTCTCTGTCGCAGGGCAAAGTGCGACGGACGGAGACAGGGTGGTCACTGAGGGACCTGGCTCTATCACTGGGTGGGACTTCCCTTCGGGGACGCGCCTCGCTGAGATCCAGCGGCGCGGGGGAGAGCCCGGCTCCGGTCGGCCAGAATGCCCTCTCGCTAGAGCTCTCTCGAAGCCGGATCGACAACGACGAACTGCGGCGCCTCGTGCCCCGACTTCCATTCGCGGACGTCGTGACCGTTCAAGGGATGGTGGAGGGCAGCCTCGATCAACTCCGTGCTAGCGACGTCACTGTGACCCACGACTCCTCATTTGCCACTCTCGACGGAACGGTCGCGGTGGGGACGGACGCCCTCACCCTGGACGCGCGGCTGCGGAAGAGTCGTCTCACGCTGGACGACATTCGTGACGTGTGGCCGGGGATGCCCGCCCTCCCCACCACCGAAATCGGCCCTCTGAACCTGGAGGGCACGCTTCGCGGCACGACGGCGCCTCCCGGAGCCTCCGAGCAAACGTTTGATCTGGACGCTCAAATCGCGGCCCGCAGCCCGCACGGCACCGTGCAGGGCTCCTTGGCCGTCGCGCGGCCTTCCACCTCCTCCCTCACCTACAGCACCTCGCTCACCGCCGACAGCCTCAACCTGGCTCCACTTACGGGCCGCCCGTCCCTGACCAGCCGTCTCAACGGCCGCGTAGAAGTCGAGGGGGCAGGCACGAAGATCGACAGCCTGCAGGGCACGATGGACCTCTCCCTTTCCGCCTCCCGCATCGGGGGCCGCCCGCTCGCCTCCGCCGACGGACAGGTGCGTCTGGAGGAGGGGCGTGCCCAGGGGACCCTCACGGTGCGACAGACGGAGGGCGGACGACTCTTCCTCAAGGGCTCCGGTGAAGAACTGAGCACACGCTCCAGCTACAACGTGATCGCGACGAGCTCAGGCCTCGATCTGGCCTCCCTGAGCACCGATCTGCCGTCTACTGCCCTCAATGCCCGGCTTACTCTCGGCGCATCGGGCACCGAGTGGCAACCACTTTCGGGAACTGCAGTGTTAGAGGTAGACACCTCGCGGGTCACCCGGGGAGACAGCACCGTCGTGGTCCCCCCTCACTCCGCAACCCTTCGCCTCGCAGATCGGAACGCCGAACAGCCTCGGATCCAGATTACCGGGGGGGTGGCCACCCTCACGGCCGACGGGTCCTCTCTGGGACCGCCGCTCTGGACCACCGCCCGGGCCTGGGGGGACGCACTCCAGGATGCCGTGCGGCGTGCGCGCAACAAGCCTGCTCCCTCCCAGGTGCGCTCCCCGATGCAGTTCCTGCGCTCCCCCACCTCTGTTCAGCAGTCTCCCCGCCCTCCTGCCTTCACCCAGCTAGAGCTCTCCAGCCGCATCGATGCCCAAGCCAGCCTGCGCGTCCACCGGCCCGAGATTTTGAATGCCTGGTGGCCGTCGTTTCCCCGTCAGGCAGAGCAGTTGAGCGCGGAGGCCACCCTCACGACCAGTGCAGACACTCTTCATTCTACCGGGCGTGCCTCGGTGGCGCACCTCGAAACCGGGGCGACGGAAGCACAAGACCTGAAATTCCAGTACACTCTGTCGGGCCGCCCCGGAGCCCCGCTCGCCCAGTCGATGACGGCCACGGCCGAGCTCTCGGCGCGACGGGTGGCGGCTGGGGGACCGTCCCTGGAGAATGCGTCCGCCTCCCTCTCCTACGACGCCGGGACGGGGACCCTTGACGTGAGGGCCGACAGCGTGGGGATCGCAGCATCCCTTCGTTTGACCAGTGATCTCCACGTCACCCCCACCACAAATGAGCTTCGGGTGCGTCAGGTCTCGGTGGACGTGCACGGAAATACGTGGACGAATGCCTCTTCGGCGTCGGTCTTTGCCTATTCAGACGCGCTCGTCGTCGGCCCGTTCATTCTGCAGGAGCCGCACCCAGAAACGCCGTCTCTTCAACAGGTGCGAGTGAGCGGGACCGTCTCCGCACGTCCCACCGACACCCTCTCCGTGGAGGCGACGAACGTCTATCTACCCCCGCTCTCGGGCGTGACCGGTCTCCCCCACGTTCTCGGGGGAAACCTGGACGCACAATTCCGACTCCGGTCCGGATGGGGGCGCCCCATGCTCACCGGCGACCTCTCCGTTCGTCGTCTCTCGTACGACCGGCGCTATCTGGGAGACGCGTATTTCCGCGCAGAATATTCCGCGCAGTCCCCGGATCTCGTCGTAAATGGATCGCTCGAGGCCGACGGGACCACGGCGGATCGCCTGGCCGGACCCGACCTGGTTCCCAACGGGATCCGAACGGCGGATCCCAACTCCCTTTCCCTGTCGGGACGCGTCCGCCTTCCGCAGTGGGCATACGCCGGCCCGTCGAAACAGTCGTCCAGAATTCCGGACGGGGAAACCCTGGATCTCTCAGCGGAGGTAGATCGGGCCGACCTCTTCTTCTTTCGGTACATTTTTGAAGAGCGGGTGTCGAGGATTCAGGGCTACCTCACGGGTCCCCTTCACATTGGGGGCCGGTTCCAAGATCCCACCTTCGACGCGGACCTCAGGATCGAGAACGGCGCGGTCACCCTTCCCCTATTTGGGCTGGAGTACGAAGCAGAGGGGCCCCTAAGGGTGGACCGAAAAGGCATCCACACGCGCGAGCTCCAAGTTCAGGACGACGAGGGGACCGCCACCGTCGACGGGAGCATTCTGTTCAACGAGTACCAATATTTTTCCTTCGACTTGTCGGCCTCCCTCGACGGCATCACCGTCATCGACGTGCCGCAGGCGAAAGATCTTCCCTTCTACGGCAACATCCGCAGCTCCGGGCCGCTGACCCTCACCGGTCCCCTGTCCGATGCCACTCTGCGCTCGAGCTCGGTCCGCACAACCCCCGACAGCGAGCTGTTTATTCCGGTCTCCGGAGAGACGATAGAGGAGGAAACAGGCTTTGTCGTCTTTGCCGACTCCACGGGGCAAACGCCGTCCCTTCAGCGGCCGACGCGACGGCCCAACATTCTAGCTGACCGACCGGACGGCGTGCCGACCTTCGTAGAGGGCCTCAACATTGACCTCAACGTCACTGCCCCGGAGGAATCTACGGTCCACCTCGTCTTCGACCCCATCGTCGGCGACGTTTTGACGGCCGTGGGATCGGGCCGCGTTCAGCTCCAGCGCGGGGAAGGCGCCCTCTCGGTCTACGGCAATTTCAATGCTAGCAGCGGGACGTACCAGTTCACCGCCGGAGAAGTCTTCGTCCGCCGGTTTGACATCAGCAGAGGAACCATCACTTGGGACGGGAGCCCCACAAATGCGAGACTGGACCTCGACGCTGAATACCGGACCCGGGCCTCCCCGTCGGGCCTTCCGGGCTTCGAGAATGCACAGGGCCGAATTCCCGTCACGGTCGAGCTCAACATTACCGGTCGGGTCGCTACGCCGCGCGTGGACCTGGGACTGTCGCTCACCCGGAGTGATCAGCGCAACCTTGTCGGGTCGGAGTCTCTGGACGCGATCCTCAACCAGCCGGCCCGGACGACCGAGTACGCCACGAGCGTGTTGCTCACGAACACGTTTCTCTTGACGACCGAGTCGATCACGCGAAGGGGCGGCACCGAGACGGGCGACGGGAGAAACCGCCTCACGACCGCCGGCAATCAACTGGCCTTCAACAGCGTGTCGCAGCTCGTGTCGAGCCAACTCAACCGGTACCTCGGAAAGGCCCTCCCGAACGTCGACCTCAACGTGGGCGTCCAGGGGGAGGACCCGAATAACCTCGATCTAATCTATGCGGTCGCCCTGCGACTGCTCAACGAACGACTCGTCATTCGGGGCGAGGGCCTCTATACCGGCGACAATCCCGACGCGGAGCGTGCGCAGGGACCGCAGGGAGAATTTGTGGTTGAGGTGCGGCTCAGCTCCAGCGTCAGCGCGAAGGTCTTCTACCGCCGAACCGGCGACGAGCTGACACAGAGCCGGGCCCTCACCAGCAGCAGAGGGGCCGGCGTATCGTATCAGACTCAGTTCTCGACCTGGAGGCGCTTCTTCGACCGCTTCCTGGGCTGGATGATTCCGTCGGGCTCCGAACCGGATGAGGGGGACGAGTCGTCCCCAGAGGCGGTGGCGGGGTCGTCCTCCGCGCCGTCCGACTCCGCCTCCACCTCCGGCGAGCAGCGCTAGACGATCCGGACAACCAACGGTCTCGTATGACTTTTTCGTGCGGTCCGAACGTGGTGCGCCGGCCAGTCGTTGGCGGTTTGATTCCTATGATTTCATCTTCTGCAGTCACGATCCAACATCAGCGCTATTACGGAGACCCAAGTGGACACCCTTCGCCAGGACATCCTCTCATTTCTTCAGAGCCATCCAAATGAGGCGCATCGATCCCATGACATCGCACAGGGATTGGAGATCGAAGACAACGAGACGTACCTCCAGTTCTGTGATGTGCTCGCCGAAATGACGGCCCAGAACCTCGTCGGGCGCGAGGGCCGGAAGTACAAGGCCAAAACCGACGCGAATCACCGGACGGGGATTCTTCGATGCCACGATCAGGGCTACGGTTTCGTCCAGGCGGTCGACAGTGAGGAGGAGTTTTTCATCCGGGAGCCGCACATGGGGGAAGCCCTCCACGGTGATCTCGTCCGAGTCGCCGTTGCCGCTCGAGCCCCCGAGGACAAGAAGCGGGAATGCGAGGTCATTGAGATCGCCGAGCGACGATGCACCCAGGTCGTGGGCACGTTCCACCACCGAACCGACTTCGCGTTCGTAGAGCCCGACGACCAGCGGATTCTTCAGGACGTCTACGTCTCTCCCGACGCCTTTGGGGACGCGAAGGATGGGGAAAAGGTGGTCGTGTCGATCGATCGGTTCGACGACCGCAAAGCCTCGCCCGAGGGACGCATTCTTCGGGTCATTGGCCCGGCCGACGACCCGAACGTGCGGGTCCTGTCGCTCGCGATGAGCATGAACGTCAAGGCCGACTTTCCCGACGCGGTGGAGGCCGAGGCCGCAGACATCCCCGCCGAGATTCCCAGTAGCGAGATTGACCGCCGTCGCGATCTGCGCGAGAAGCCGATCTTTACGATCGACCCGGTCGACGCCAAAGACTTCGACGACGCGATTCACATCGAGGAGCTGGGCAACGGCAACTACGAGGTCGGCGTCCATATTGCGGACGTCAGCCACTACGTCCAGCCCGGCACAGCGATCGACGAGGAAGCCCTAGAACGGGCCACGAGCGTATACCTGGTCGACCGCACGATCCCCATGCTCCCCGAGAAGCTGTCGAACCAGGTGTGCTCGCTGCGCCCGCAGGAGGACAAGCTGGCCTTCTCCATTCTGATGGAGGTTACCCCACAGGGCGAGGTGTCCGACTACGAGATCTGTGAAACCGTTATCCACTCCGAGGAGCGGCTCACCTACGACCGTGCGCAGGACTACATCGAGGGCGGATACCCCGACGACAAGATGGCGGCAGACGTGGTGCAGGCCAACCGGCTCGCCAAGACCCTCACCAGGAAGCGCATGCGAGAAGGGGCCATCGACTTCGGGTCCGACGAGGTAAAGGTCATCCTTGATGAGGACGGAACGCCCACGAACATCGTGCGGAAGGAGCGTCTACAGGCCAATCGCCTGATCGAGGAGCTCATGCTGCTGGCCAACCGCACCGTGGCCAAGCACATCGCCGCCCCCGATCACGTGGAGCGTCACCGCACGAACGGGACCGAGGACGAGTCGCTTCCCTTCATCTACCGCGTGCACGATTCTCCGGACGGCGAAGCGATCCAGCAACTTGCCGAATATGTCCGCGTCTTCGGGCACGAGTTGCCCCTCACCAACGGCAACGTCCGCTCCTCAGACCTGGGGGACCTGATCGATGCGGTCGACGGCGAACCCGAGGAGAAGGTCATTGTCCGGGCGGCACTCCGGGCCATGTCCAAGGCGGAATACGCCGTGGGCAACATCGGCCATTACGGGCTCGGGTTCGATCACTATACCCACTTTACGAGCCCCATCCGCCGCTGCCCCGACCTCATGGTGCATCGCCTTCTGAAGCAATACGCAGCCGGTGAGGGGGCGGCCGAGGTCGAGGAGCTCGCGGCCCGGTGCGAACATTGCTCGGAGCAGGAGCGCAACGCCGAAGAGGCCGAACGGGAGTCCGTGAAGTTGAAGCAGGTTGAGTACGTGAAAAACCACGTCGGCGAAACCTTCGAGGGCGTCGTGAGCGGAGTGACCAAATTCGGCGTGTTCGTCGAGATTACCGACCTGCTCGTGGAGGGCCTGGTTCACGTCCGCGAGATGGACGACGACTACTACGTGTACGACGAGTCCACGTACACGATGCGCGGCGAAAACAATGGCAAATCCTACCGTCCGGGAGATTCGGTGACAGTGGTGGTCGCGAGCGCGAGCATCGACGACCGTGAGATCGACCTCCTGTTCGTCGACTAACGTATCGCTCGAACGGTTGGCTACAACTCGTTGGCAGACACGGCGAAAACGTCGTTCTGCTCCTCGATCTCTGCAACTGCCTCCTCGTCGTACGTCCCGGCGAACCGGATGCTGGCAACCGCCGCCTCTCCCTCTTCGAAGATGCGATTGCTCATCTCCTGGATGTTCCAGTTCGCGCGGCGCACCTCGTCGAGGACCCCGGCCAGCACCCCCACCTTGTCTCTGTGACGAACGGTGAGCTGGTAGGAGGCCTCCGTCTGCGCCGCCAGGTTGACGCAGTTGGGCACGTCGCCTTCCTCGTCGAACGTTCGAATGACGCGGGCCGCCTCCATCGCCGTCGCGTCGAGGGCCTGCTGCGTGGAGGCCCCGATGTGGTGGGTGATGTAGAGATTGGGATGGTCCGCGAGCGGATGCTCGAATGCCGCCTGCTTCGAGGCAGGCTCCCCCTCCATCACGTCAATGGCGGCGAGGAGGCCCTTCTCGTCCATCGCCCACTCCAGCGCCGACTCGTCGACCACCGCGGCGCGGGTGGTATTCACGAACAGCGCCCCGTCGGGCAAGGCGGCAAAGAAGTCGCGGTCGGCCAAGTGTTTCGTTTCGGGAGTGGAGGCCACGTGGAGGCTTACGATGCTCGCGTCGGCGGCCACCGCCTCGGGGGAGGAGCGGTGCCCAATGTCGTGGGCCTCGGCGGCCTCCGGGGTGAGCGACCGGCTCCACGCAATCACGTCGAGATCGAAGGCCTGGGCGCGCTGCATCACCTCCGTGCCGATGTTGCCGAGGCCAATGATGCCGAGCGTCCGCCCTTTGAGGCCCTCGGCCTGCGCGTACTCCGCCTTGTTCCACCGTCCGGCGCGGGCGTCGATCACGTTGTCCGGTAGGCGGCGATCGAGGGCCACGAGGAGGCCCAGGGTGAGCTCCGCCACCGCCACGGAGTTGCGCCCGGGACAGTTGGCGACGAAAATTCCCCGGCGGGCCGCCCCGTTCACGTCGATGGTATCGTACCCGGCCCCCGCCCGAACGATCAAGGAGAGGTCTGGGCTCGCCTCCAATGCCTCGGCCGAAACCCGCGTGGAGCGCACAATCAGCACGTCCGGCGCCTCCGACTGGAGGGCTTCGATCAGCGCCGGCTCCGACAGCTCCGGCTGCTCCGCAACCGTATGTCCCGCCTCCCGCAGCGCTTCAATTCCGACGTTGGCGATGTTATCGGCGACCAGGACCGTCATGAGTTGAACGCAAAATTTGAAACCAGAATCGAGAGAGGAACGGCGGTTACACCGCCGGCGTGACGGAGGCCTTGTCCGGCACGTCGGCGGCGAAGTCGTGGATGAGGAGCCCACTCCGCAGCTTCGGCTCGAACCAGGTCGACTTGGGCGGCATCAAACTGCCCTCGTCCGACACCGCCACGAGCTCTTCGATGTGGGTGGGATACATGCTGATGGCCAGCTGAGCCTCTCCCTCGTCGACGCACGTCTCCAATTCTTCGGTCCCCCGAATTCCGCCCACGAAGTCAATACTCGGATCCCTTCGCTGATCGGTGATGCCCAGTCGCGGCTCGAGGAGGTGCGCACTCAGCCGGGACACGTCCAGGTGGTCCACAGCGCGGTCTCCATCGGGGGGCGGCAACCCGAGCCGGTGCCACGCCCCGTCCAGGTAGAGGCATACCGTTCCTTTTTCGGACGGCTCGGGCTCCTCCACGTCCCGCTCCAGGTCGAAGTCGTCGGCCACCTGCTCCAGGAACTGCGGCGGGGACGCGGGCAAATCGAAGACCACCCGATTGTACGGCATGATGTGCATGTGGCTCATCGGGAAGAGGACGGCCGTGAAGAACTCGTAGCCCGGCACGTCCGCCCCCAAGCCCTCCTCCCCGTCCTGGCGCAGCACCGCTGCGGCCCGGCTGGCCGCTTTGCACCGATGATGCCCATCCGCAATGTAGAGATGCTCCACCTCCCGGAAGGCGTCGACGAGCGGGTCGGGGGCCGGGGCTTTCCACACCGTGTGACGAACGCCGTCGTCCGCCTCGAAGTCGTAGAGCGGAGTCTGCTCCTGAATCTTTGACACGAGGGTGTGAATGGACGCCTCGTCGCGGTAGGTCAGCATCACCGGCTCGGCGTGCGCCTGCTGGGAGAGGATGTGGCGCGTCCGGTCGTCCTCTTTGGCGGGGCGCGTCTCTTCATGCTTCACGATGGTCCCCTCGTCGTATTCGGCGACCGAGACGCCCCCAAAGATGCCGGTCTGCTCGCGCTCGCCCATCACAAGTCGATACACGTACACCGTAGGGGCGTCCTCGCGCAGCGTGTCGTCCGCCTCCACGAACTGACGCAAATTTACGGCGCCCTGCTCGTAGACGGCGTCGTCGTGCACGCCCGTGTCCGGCGGCAGGTCAATCTCGGGACGAGCCACGTGTAGAAAGCTACGGGGCGTGCCCGCCGCCCGCTGTCGCGCTTCCTTACTATCGACCACGTCGTACGGAACGGAGGCAATTTCCTCGACGTGCTGAGGAAGGGGGCGCACGGCCCGAAACGGATGAAGAGTGGCCATGGAGACGACGGGTTGGCAATGGACAGACGACAAGTGGCCTCAGTATACGGTCGAGCGCGCGAAGACGCACACCGAACGCGCCGCCTACAAAAAGTTTGTACGCTCGAGGGTCAATTCTCGAGGCTCCGGCTCTTCTTTCAACCACTCCCTGAACGGATGCCCCGGAGTTCTGCACCTCTGGCCTGAGCAGTACCCCCTCTCTCCTTTCAAAACCGGATGCGGAGCACGAGGGGCGCTGCGCGGACCTGCTGGGCGCCGGACGAGGCCCGCAGGGACGGCGGGGTGACGAGCCCCCGGAGCTGGTGCACCAGCAGGGCCACGCCTGTGCCGAGGACAGCGCCCGCGAGCACATCGCTGGGATAGTGCACGCCCAGGTACACCCGACTCAACGCCACTCCCGTCGCCCAGAGGGCTCCGGGCCCGATTACGTACCATCGCGGGTACGACAGGCTCCACGAGGTCACCAGTGCCGCCGACAGCCCGGCGTGGCCGGAGGGAAACGAGAGATGCGCCTCTCCGGGAGCGGGTGGGGTGTGGCGGTCCGCCCGCGCCGCCAGCGGACGGTCAACGTACGGGCGGGGTCGGCCCACGGCGTGCTTGGTCCCGACGACGAGCCCGAGCGTGAGGCCCTGCGTCACGGTCAGGCGGTAGGCGGCTGCGACCAGCGACGGGTCTTGCGAAATGCCAGCGCCGATCCACGCGGCAGGGACGGCCCCGTAGAACACGGGCCGAGCGGTCGCGTGCGCCCCTCGGAGCGGCGCTGTAAGGCCCGGCGTGGTCGTGCAGTAGACGAGGGCGAGGCCGCGGACGTCGAGGGACCGATGAGCGGGCGCCGCGTCGGCGCAGAAGCGCGGTTCAGAACTCGCGGGGGACGACGGGAGCGACTGCTGCTGCGCCAGGCCATGCCCCCATCCCCCACCCCCGATCAGAACGACCAGCAGCAGGACCGAACCGCCAATGCCTCTCTGTCCCACCACGAGCTATGCCTCCTCCGCGGCCGCTTCAGGCTCCTCGTCACTCCCCTCCTCTTCGGACTCATCCTCCTCCCCCGTCGAGAGACCAATCTCCCTTCGGATCGCCGACTTAATTTCCTCGAGCTGCTCGGGATTGTCCTCCAACCATTCTTTTGTGTTCTCGCGGCCCTGCGCAATGGTCTCGTCGTCGTACGAGTACCACGATCCGCGCTTCTCAAGAATGTCGTACTCCGTGCCGAGGTCAATAATCTCCCCAAGCGACGAAATGCCCTCGCCATAGATAAGGTCGAACTCCGCCTCCTGGAAGGGCGGCGCGACCTTGTTTTTCTTCACCCTCACGCGGGTCCGGTTGCCCACCACATCCTGGCCGTCTTTCACCGCTCCGATCCGGCGAATGTCCAGGCGGACCGACGAATAGAACTTGAGGGCACGCCCCCCAGAGGTGGTCTCCGGGCTGCCAAACATCACGCCGATCTTCATTCGGATCTGGTTGATGAAGATCAGAGCCGTCGTAGTGCGGTTGATGGTGCCGGCAAGCTTGCGGAGGGCCTGGCTCATGAGACGCGCCTGCAGCCCCACGTGGGTGTCGCCCATGTCGCCCTCAAGCTCCGCCTGCGGCACGAGCGCCGAGACGGAGTCGATGGCGATGACGTCGAGCGCCCCGCTCCGCACCAGCGTATCCGTAATGTTGAGGGCCTGCTCGCCGGTGTCCGGCTGCGAGATCAGGAGCTCGTCCGTGTCCACCCCGAGCTGCTCGGCGTAGTTGGGATCGAACGCGTGCTCGGCGTCAATGAACGCACAGGTCCCGCCCTGCTTCTGGGCCTCGGCGACGATGTGCGTCGCCAGGGTCGTCTTGCCCGACGACTCGGGCCCGAAGATTTCGGTGATGCGACCGCGGGGCACCCCGCCGACCCCGAGGGCG
The DNA here is from genome assembly GCA_003022565.1 of Bacteroidetes bacterium QS_3_64_15. GTDB lineage: Bacteria > Bacteroidota > Rhodothermia > Rhodothermales > Salinibacteraceae > Salinibacter. The sequence goes on from PXTN01000072.1 coordinate 14,637, forward strand.
TCATCGAGGGCCAACGACCCGGTCGGGATGGCGTCCACCTCCTGATGGGGATCGTCGCTGAGTCGCATGATCGCTCCCTCCCCGTGGTCCCGCTGAATCTGTTCGACGGCAAGATCAAGAGCCTGCTCCTTCGCTTCTCCGTTTTTGTCTGACATATCGTACCTAGCGCGACTGAATGAGAAAGAGTGTGTGGGTCCCCCGGCGGACAAACAGTCGTGGCCGCCGTGCACTTCTGTAGACACGAGAGCACTGCATATCTAACGTGCTCCGGCGCTTGATATCGATGCACCCTGTCGAACGACGAACACCGCTTGTTGGTCCCCCATGCGCCGGTTTCTACACATGTTCTGGACACATGTAAGAGCGAAGAAACGTACGCGTGTAGCGAGTCCGCAGGTTCGTCCGTGACGTATACCATCTACTGCACATCGATGTGCACTTTCCAGACCATCGACTGCGCCGGCCCATTCCTCGATTTTGCCGCCACACCGCGCGGACGCTGCATCATGCGGGCCCACTCCAGCTTGTGGAGTGTCTTCAGCTTCACGGCCAGCACGTCCAGCTCCTCTCAGAAGTGAAAATCAGCAGCGGAAGATGGCCAAGGAAGGAGCGGACGATTACGTCAGGCGGTCGTCGATGTCTGGATCG
>PXTN01000073.1 GCA_003022565.1 Bacteroidetes bacterium QS_3_64_15
CCACACCATCCGGTGGTCTCCGGACGGAACGCGCCTCTGTTTCGTCGCCCGCCGAGGCGGACAGTCGGACCTCCATCTCATCTCCGCGTCCGGAGGGCCCCCGTCACGTCTTACGAAGGCGTCTTCGGAGGACCTCGTGCCTCGATGGTCTAGGAATGGGCGCTGGATTTACTTTTCCTCCAACCGGACCGAACAGTGGGACGCTTGGCGAGTGCGGGCCTCCGCCGATACGCACCGGGTCCAGCAGGTCACAACCGGCGGGGCCGTCGCCGCGCAGGACTCTCGCACCGACTCGACCCTCTACTACGTCCGTCCCGACACCGTGGGCATCTGGCGGGTGGCGCTGGACACGACTCGGTTTCCCCTGCAGACGACACCGGCGTCCCAGAGCGTTCCCCTCAACGTGATCCTGCAGTTCGATCCTCGGGAGCGGGGGAGCTGGTGGGTAGGCGAGAGCGGGATTCACTTCCTCCACCGTCGATCCAACAGAGCGGTGCTGTCGTACTTCGAATTCGCGTCGCGCCGGATTCTTCCCCTTTATGCATTCTCCGACTGGCGCCCCGCGCAGAGCATTGCCGTGGGGCCGGGGGGAGAGTGGTTTGCGTATACCCACGTCGCCCGACGGGAGAGCGACGTCATGCTCGTGGAGGAGTTTGAGTGAGCCCTCCACCGGTCCAGGAGCTCCGTGTCTCTCTGGGTGTGGCAGCGAGGCGACGGCCTATCCCGCCGACTGGGTACGCGAGGACAAGTTCTGGCCCAGCGTGCGCCGCGTCAACGACACCTATGGGGATCGCAACCTCTTCTGCGCCTGCCCACCCACCGACGCCTACGAGGCGGATGAAGAGGACGAGCTGGAGGCGGCACTCGACACCGCGTAGGCACGAGGGGCTGCGCCCCTCAGGCGCCGTAATACTGCCGGATCATACGGCGGAAGAGACTCGGGACGAATCGTTTCGCGTACACGGCGATTGTCTCCCACCCGCCAACGGTGACCTCGGGGGTCTCTCGCTCAATGGCCTCGGCGATGGCCGTGGCGCACTGCCTGGGCGGAATCCCTTTCTCCTCGGCCTCCTCTCCCAGCGGCGTGCCGTCGGGATAGAGCGCGTTGGACACCACGTTCGTCTTCACGAAGCCCGGGCAGGCCAGCGTCACGCCGATGCCGTCGTCGTGCGCCTCGACGCGGAGGGAGTCGAACCACCCGTGCAGCGCGTGCTTCGAGGCCGCATAGGAGGAGCGCAGCGGCGTGCCAAATTTGCCGGCGAGACTGCTTACTGCCACGATGTGTCCCTCCTGACGGTCGATCATGGTCGGGAGCACGGCCTTCGTGAGCTGCACAGCGCCGAAGAAGTTGACCTCCATGATGCGGCGCACCACGTCCATGTCCGTCTCGGCGGCGGTCCCCCGCTGGCTGATGCCGCCATTGTTCACCAGCACGTCGACCGGTCCCACGTCCATCTGGACCGTCTCGGCGGTCCGTCGGAGCGACCCGGGCTCCGCAAGGTCGAGCGTCTGGACGACGTGATCGTCGGGGCGCGGGCACCGTCTTCGGACCTCGTGGAGCGCCTCTTCGCGGCGCGAGGAGAGCACGAGCCGCGCCCCCCGATCGCTCAGTTCGTAAGCGAGGGCTTCGCCGATGCCGGAGGAGGCACCGGTGATCCAGACGCGGCGATCGCGTATATCCATGGCGGGTCGAATGCGGTCCAGCAGTCAGACAGGAAAAGCGCCCGAAAACCGAGCGCCCAGACGAAAGCACATGGCTCTACGTCTCCACGGGATGCCGCGTCTCCCCCGTCCCGTACACCACGAATTTCTCGGTGGTAAGGGCGTCGAGGCCCATCGGGCCGTAGGCGTGCAGCTTCGTGGTGGAAATGCCGATCTCGGCGCCCAGGCCCAGCTCGCCGCCGTCCGAGAAGCGGGAGGAGGCGTTCACGAGCACCACGGACGCGTCGACCGAGCGGACGAAGCGCCGGGCCGTGGGCAGCGTGTCGGTAACGATGACTTCGGTGTGATTCGAGCCATACTCGGTGATGTGGGCCCGCGCCGCCTCGTCGCTGTCCACCACGCGGACCGCCAGCGTGAGGTCGAGGTACTCGGCGGCGTAGTCGTCTTCGGTCGCCTCCGCCACGCCGTCTAGTAGAATTGCACGGGTGCGGGCGTCCCCACGCAGCTCCACGCCGGCGTCACCAAGCAGTTCTTTGGCGCGGGGCAGGAAGTCGTCGGCCACGTCTTCGTGCACGAGCAGCGTCTCCAGCGCGTTGCAGACGCTGGGACGCGAGACCTTGCCGTCGAGCAGCAGGTCCTCCGCGACCGACAGGTCGGCGTTCCGGTCCACGTAGAGGTGGCACACGCCCTTGTAGTGCTTGATAACGGGGATGCGGCTCGTTTCGTCCACGTAGCGGATGAGTCCCTCGCCGCCCCGGGGGATGATGAGGTCGACGTGCTCGTTAAGGGTCAACATCTCCTCCACGGCTGCGCGGTCGGTGGTGGGGACGACCGTCACGGCGGCGGGATTCACGTTCTCCGCCTCCAGGGCTTCGTGGAGCGCCGAGGCAATCGCCTGGTTGGAGCGAAAGGCATTCGAACCGCCCCGCAGCAGCACCGCGTTGCCCGCCTTAAAGCAGAGCCCCGCCGCGTCGGCCGTCACGTTGGGCCGCGCCTCGTAGATCATGCCAATCACGCCGAGGGGGATGCGCATCTTTCCGACCTCGATGCCGCTGGGCCGCTTGGTGGTGCTGCTCATCTCGCCCACGGGATCGGCAAAGGAGGCCACGTCCCGCAGCGCGTCGGCCATTTTCTCGATGCGCTCCGGAGTGAGGACGAGTCGATCGATCAGGGCATCCGAAATGCCTTCCTCCCGGGCGGCGCTGACGTCTTGGCCGTTGGCGGCCAGGATCGCTTCTTCCTCCGCCTCCAGCGCGTCGGCCATCCGACGCAATACGCGGTTCTTCTTCTCGGTCGGGAGGGTGCTCAGTTCACGGGCGGCTTGCTCGCAGTCGGCCGCAAGCGTTTCGACGGAAGGCGTTTCAGTGGCGGTTTTGGGCATAACGGGATAGGCGGTTGGTGTTTGGCTGGAGGGTTGTGATCTACTGTACACAAAGCGGACGACGGTGCTCCGACCATTACTGCGTATTTCGTATTGCGTAAATGGGCGGGGAGGACGCACTACGCAATACGCGCTACGCAATATGCTCACCCCTCCACCAACACCAGGTCGTCCCGGTGAATCACGTAATCGGCCGGGGCGTCGTCGAGCACCTCCGCGATGGCGTGGCTCTGTCGGCCCTGAATATGTCGTAGGTCGTCGGCGCCATACTGCGTGATGCCCTTCGCAATGCGGGAGGATTCATCGTCGTGTCCCTCCACCTCGACCTCGATGGCGTCGCCACGGGCGAAGGAACCGTCGATCGCCACGATGCCGGACGGCAGCAGCGAGGCCCCATTATGCCGCAGCGCGTCGGCAGCCCCTCCGTCGACCACGATGCGACCGGCGGTAGGAAGCGCGTGGAGCATCCAGTGCTTGCGGGCCGAGAGGGGGCGCTCGATGCGGCGAAACAGTGTGCCCGGCATCTTTCCGCGCCCGAGGGCGTCGAGGTGGTCGCCGTCGGTTCCGTCCACAAGCACGGTGTCGATGCCGCGGTCGGTCGCCTTCTCCGCCGCTTCCACCTTCGTTTGCATACCGCCGGTCGATACGGCCCGGTGCGACGGCCCCACCATGTCGTAGATCTCGTCGGTGATGGCCTCCACCTCCGTCAGGGACTCCGCGTCCGGGTCGTCGTGGGGATCGGCGGTGTAGAGGCCGTCCACGTCGGAGCAGATGACGAGCAGGTCCGCCTCGGCCAGGACGGCCACGTAGGCGGCGAGGTTGTCGTTGTCGCCCACCTGCAGCTCTTCAGTGGCGACCGTGTCGTTCTCGTTCACAATCGGCAGCGTGTTCTGGTCGAGCAGCTCGGCGATCGTGTTCTTGGCATTGACGAAGCGGGAGCGGCGCTGCAGGTCGTCGTACGTCAAGAGCACCTGCGCGCAGGACACGTCGAAGAGACGGCGCCAGTGGGCCATGAGCAGCGGCTGGCCGAGGGCGGCGAGGGCCTGCCGCTCGGGGATCGAGAGGCCGGTGCCCGGTCCGCTTCGCCCCTGCTCGGCGAGCCCTGCAGCTACGGCGCCGGAGGACACGAGGATCACTTCCTTCCCCCGCCGACGACTCTCGATAATGAACCGCGCGATGGGCAAGAGGTGCGTGGTGCTGCAGCCCCGATCGTCCGGCGCTACGAGCGCACTGCCTACCTTGACGACGGCACGGGTCCAATCGGGAAGAGAGGGTGCGGCCATGGTGGAAACGACAAGCAGTCAAGTCTGCGTGGGGGGCGCGTCATTCACTGTGCGGACATCCACCGCAACGGGGAGCTGTTCCCGCGTCTGCCTGAGCGATTGACCCTCCCTTCGATACGGACGGCAGTGGAGCGCTTCCGCCCCGTCCGGGAGAGGGGTTTTCACAGCATTTCCGAAGACGGCAAGCAATAAGTCCCCCCGAGTTCCGTTTCAAAATAGTGACTTTCGCAGCGGCGTCGCCGCAGTGCTTTCGTCTTTCCCACCGACCGTCCCTTACGCCGATTGTCATGGGCATCACTGCGTCGAATCTGACGAAGGTGTACGGCACCCAGAAGGCCGTGGACGACGTGAGCTTTGAGATGAATACCGGTGAGGTGCTCGGCTTTCTTGGTCCGAACGGGGCCGGCAAGACGACGACCATGCGGATCCTGACGTGCTACCTGGATCCGACGGCTGGCACCGCCACGCTCGACGGCTACGACATTCACGACCACCCGGAAGAGGTGCGTCGACGGATCGGGTACCTTCCGGAAGACACGCCGCTCTACGCCGACATGCCGGTGATCGATTACCTCCGTCTCTCGGCCGATCTCCAGTCGGTGCCCGAGGCCGACGTCGACGACCGCATCCAGGAGATGATGGACGTCTGCGGTCTGGGCCCCGAGCGTCACAAGCGGATCGGGGAGCTGTCCAAGGGCTTTCAGCAGCGGGTGGGGCTTGCTCAGGCCCTCCTCCACGACCCGCCCGTCCTGATCCTCGACGAACCGACAACGGGGCTCGACCCCAATCAGATCGCCGAGATCCGCGAGCTGATCAAGGAGATCGGACAAGAGAAGACGGTCATGCTCAGCTCCCACATTCTGAAGGAGGTGGAGATGACGTGTGACCGCATCCTCATCATCGACCAGGGACGCATCGTGGCGGACGGGGCTACTGAAGAGCTGCAACAACAGTTTATGGGGGGCACGCGGTTGCGCGTAACCGTCGATGCGCCCGGGGACGCGGACGTGGACGGGGCCCTCGAAAACGTCGAGGGGGTGGCCTCCGTCCAGCGCTCGAACGGGTCCTACGAGCTGTCTGCTGCGAGCGACGTGGAGCCCGCTGCCAACGTCTTCCACCTCTGTGCCGACCGCGGTTGGGTCCTTACTGAACTGACGCCCATCGAGTCGAGCCTGGAGGACGTATTCCGCGACCTCACGGAGACGCCCGATACACCGGAAGAAATGAGCAGCAGAGCGACGTGAGTTTCCCTCTGCTCGGGACTCGTGCCTCTTTGTTCTTTCGTTCTCGTCACTCATGACTTGTGACTCGTAACTGAACACGAACATGCACGCCGTCTGGACGATCTGTAAGCGCGAGGTCAATGCGTTCTTCGACTCCCTCACCGCCTACGTGCTCCTCGTGATCTTCCTGGGCCTGAGCGGCACGTTCACGTGGCTGTTCGGGCAGGGAGACATCTTTTTCGTCGGCGAGGCGTCGCTCGACATCTTCTTCCAGGTGTCCTTCTGGACCCTCTTCTTTTTCATCCCGGCCGTCACGATGGGCATGATTGCGGAAGAGCGGCGCAGCGGTACGCTCGAGCTGCTGGTAACGAAGCCGGTCGACGACCTCGAAATTGTGACCGGCAAATGGCTCGCGGCCTGGGGCCTCGTGGCCATCGCCTTGGTCTTTACGCTCCCCTACTACGTGACCGTGGCCCAGCTGGGCCCGATTGACCACGGGGCCACGATCAGCGGGTATCTCGGGCTCCTCTTCATTAGCGCCGTCTACGTGAGCATCGGCCTCTTCGCGTCGAGCCTCACAGGCAACCAAATCGTGGCCTTCCTCCTGAGCCTCTTCATCGCGGTCTTCCTCCATCTGCTGTTCGGACAGATGGCCTCCGTCCTGCCCGCCCCCTTGGCCAACGTCGCCGAATTTCTCGATCTGCAGGGACACTTCCAAACCATGTCGCGGGGCGTGATCGACGCGGCATCGGTCCTTTACGTGGTCACCCTCACGCTGGTGGGTCTTCTCGCCGCCACGGTTTCGCTCAAGAGCCGAAGCTGGTCGTAAGCATGGATGTATGGATGTGTGGACGTGTGAATTGCACGGAAGTGCGGGTCACGACACCCGTCAGGATGGACGCCTCCTCCGTACGTCCGCCTGCCCGCTTACTTTCCCTCTCTTCCCCCGACCATGTTCGCTCTCCTTTTCCACACTCCCCCGCACTCTACGCCCGCGCTCCCACGGGCTCGGAGACATTTGCACGGCTCGGAAAGTCGCACCCCAAAACCCAGAACTCATAACCCATAGCTCCAATGTCGAACGCATTCGCAGGCTTACTTGCGAACCGGCGCGAGGCCATTTTCCAGGTGCTGCTCATTGCGGGCAGCCTCATCGCGCTCACCTACGTGGCCAGCCAGTTCGTGTGGCGGGCCGACCTGACGGAGAACAACCGGTACACCCTCGCCGGCGCGAGTCAGGAGATCGCCCAGACCCTGAACGACCCGGTGACTGTCACGGCATACTTCTCGGCCAATCTGCCGGCCCGGTTCGGACGCACGAAAGAGGAGTTCCGAGCCCTCCTGCAGGAGTTCCGCGCCGCGGCAGAGGGAGACGTGGAGTTCAAGTTCGTCAATCCCAATGAGAGTGACGAGACCGGGAAGGAGGCCCAGCAGGCCGGGATCCAACCGGTAATGATCGACGTCCGAGAGCAGAACCAGATGACGCAGAAGCGGGCTTACCTGGGCGCGGTCTTCCAGTACCAGGACCAGCGCGAGGTCATCCCCTTCGTCGAGCCCGGATCGGCGCTGGAGTATAAAATTGCCAGCACGATTCGGAAGCTGACGAGCGAGGAGAAGTCGGTCGTGGGCGTACTGCAGGGCCACGGCGAACCCGGGTTGCAGGCGATGACACAACTTCGCGAGTCCCTTCGCGGACGCTATGACATCCAGACCGTCTCGGGCGTGGACACCACCGGGGTGCCGCCGGAGGTGGACGTGCTGCTCGTCGCCCGTCCCGAGAACGAACTCTCCACGCAAGCAGCTCTCGCGATTGACCAGTACGTGATGCGGGGGGGACGCGTCGTCTTTGCTCTGAACCGGGCCCAGACGAACATGCGGTTTGGGCAGGCCCGGCCCAAGACCACGGGACTGGAACCGTTGCTCGATACGTACGGCCTTTCCGTCCGACCCGATCTCGTTCGTGACCGAAACGCCACCGCCGTTCGGGTTCAGCAGCAGCGCGGCGGATTCAACGTCGCAAACCGGGTCCGATACCCCTACATTCCGCAAATTGCCAACTTCGCGGGCCATCCGATTAGCGAGGGGCTGGATCAGGCCGCCCTCCGGTTCGTCTCGTCGCTCGACACGGCGCAGGCCGATACGACGGCCCAGGTGACGGTCCTCGCTCGTTCGTCCGACCAGTCGGCCCGAGCCTCCCTCCCCACCAACATTCGCCCGCAGCAGGAGTGGACGATCGCTGACTTTTCGGGGGCCTCGCTCCCGGTCGCCGGGCTGCTGGAAGGCACCTTTTCGTCCGCGTTTGCCAACGTGGACACACTCTCCGTCGACCGGGCCCGGAGCCCTGAGACGAAAATGCTGGTCGTCGGGGACGGCGACTTCATCGTGAACGGAACGGGCCAGCGAAAGCAGCAGCTCCCGGAGGGCAACATCAACCTCGCGGCGAACGGCATCGACTACCTGGCGGGAGACACGGGACTGTTGTCACTACGAACACAGCGGATCACGAGTCGCCCGCTTGCACAGATTACTCCGACGACGAAGACGCTTCTAAAGTACCTGAACGTGCTGCTGCCCATCCTTCTTGTGATTGGGTACGGCCTGGTGCGGTATCGTCGCAACCAGGCCCGGCGCCGGCGCTGGAGGGAGAGCGGCCTGAATGCTTAGTGTACCATCAAGCATAACCTAGGATGTAGTGATGCTGCTTCGTGAAATGTGATGCGTGAACTGTAGTACGTGAAACGTGGAACGGTCAACCTATAACCTGACATGAATCAGGATTCACTCATCACGCATCACACTCCCCACTCTACACGCTTCGACCCCCAAACTCGCCACTCGGAACGGGCATGACCAACGCGACCAAAACCCTGGCGATCATCTTTGCTGGCACCCTCGCGCTCGCGCTCGCCACGTCGTGGAGCTGGAGCACCACGTCGAGCGCAGCGTTTCAGGAGGATCTGCTCGCCGTGGACACGAGCGCGGTGCAGGCCGTCCGCATTGAACACCCGGGGAGTCCCACCGTGCGGCTGGAAAAGATAGAGGACGGCTGGTCAGTCGTTCCCGCCGACACGTCGGTCACCTATTCGGCCAACTCGAATGCCGTTCGCCAACTCCTTGGGACCCTCCCCACGCTCCAGGTGAGCGCCGTTGCCACCCGACAACCGGACAAGCATCCCCGCTACGGAGTCGACTCTACCGGCACAACGATCACGATGCTTGGCGCCGACGACCGGGAGCTCGGGCAACTCCTCGTGGGTCGCACGCAGATCCGACGTCGCCAGTCGGGCGGCCAACGCCAAAACCCGATGCAAAGGCGCCGCCGTCCGGGCACGCCCGTCACGTACGTCCGCACCCCTGATCGGCCGGACGTCTACTCGGTCGAGCAATCCTTGCGCTCCCTCACCAATCGCAGCCTGGAGGACTGGCGAGACAAGCAGATCTGGGCTCTCGATCGCTCTCGGATCCAGCGCATCGACGTCCGCTACCCCGCCGACTCATCGTTCACCATCCGCCGGGCCGTCCGCAGCGATACGTCCGCGGCGCCCGACGCATGGGTGTCGGACGGCGACACGCTGTCGCGAAGCGATGTCTCGTCGATGATCGAAACCCTCTCGGCTCCGGAAGCCGACGGCTTCGCGGAACGAAGGACGCCCGAGGCCCTGGGCGAGCCCCTCTACACGATTCGCCTCCACCTGTCTCAGCAAGAGTCCGGGTCGACCCGTACACTGCGGCTCCGTCCCGATTCGGCGGGGGGCCACTACCTCGCTACCGCCGACGACTATCCGTACGTCGCCGAGCTTCAAACGTCTCGCTGGGACCGGTCAGTGCTCCAGGGCCGCACGGCGTTCCTGAGAGGCGAGTGATCCCCGTCGCTTTCGCCCCCCGGACGCTGGCACTGGTTGTGGGAGGGTGCCGTCGCAGCGCACAGGGAAAGGCAGACCCGTGAAACCGGCGGTCCGGAATGCTCGCTATTCAGCCGTCTCCACCGCTCCTTCCCGCTGCATGAGCCGGTGAAGCTTCCCCGGAAACGTCTTGTCCAGGAACGACTCGATACGGAGCGACGCATCCCCGACGGCCGACCGGTCGACCCCCGTTTCGATCCCCAGTTCGTCGAGCAGGTAGGCCGTGTCTTCCGTGGGAATGTTGCCGGTGGCCCCCTCCACGAACGGGCAGCCCCCCATGCCGGCGAGCGAGGTGTCGAACCGATCCACGCCGCACTGCAGTGCCGCGTACACATTGGCGAGGCCGAGGCCGCGTGTGTCGTGCAGGTGCAACACGAGCGGGGTGTCGCCGATGCCCCTCCGAACGGCCCGGACCCGATCCTTAATCATGCGCGGATGGGCGAGCCCCGTCGTGTCCGCCAGCGAAATGGACTCGACGCCCCTCTCTGCAAAATGCCGGCTCATCTCCACGACCTGATCGAGCGGCGTGTCGCCCGGCGCCCGGTACCCAAACACGGTCTGAAAGCCCATCTGCACCTGCAGGCCGTGGGCGCGGGCCTCATGCACCATGTCTTCGGCCTGAGCGACGGCCTTTTCCACCGTCCGGTTGGCGTTGTTGCGGCTGTGCTCGTCGTGGGTTGCAATGGAGAGGTCGACGTGCGAGAGGCCTGCGGCGTGGGCTCGCTCCAATCCTTCCCGGTTGAGCACGAGCCCGTCGTACGTCACGTCCTCGCGCGCCGGCAGCCGCGCGCAGACCGCCTCTGCGTCCTTCATCTGCGGCACCCACTCCGGATGCACGAACGACGTGGCCTGGATGCGCGGCAGCCCGGCATCGGCAAGGGCCGTGATGATCTCGACCTTCAGGTTCGTGGGAATGAACCGGTCCTCGTACTGAAAGCCGTCGCGGGGGCCAACGTCGCAGAGCTCGACCCGATCGGGGAGGGACATGGGTGCATCGAAATGCCATCGTGGGAGATAGCTGTGTTTTAATGCCCAGAGACGTCCGGGCGTTCAGACGAACAGACTGTGCCTCCCCGCACATCGACACAGATGTACGAAACGCCCGAAGCTCCGAGCGGAGCTCCGGGCGCTGTCCCGTACTCGCAGTCCCGCCCAGAGGGACTATTGTGACGCGCCTTCGCCCGTTGAGGAATCTATCGTAAACAGCCCATCCTCCAGGTCGACGTTGATATCGATGCTCTGGATGGTCGCTGTGATGGTCTTCTCTTTTTCCCCAACCGACTGGACGGTCTCGGTCGTGAATGGTAGCACAACGCCACTCACTTCGCGGAAGTCGGCGAACGTCTGCGTCACGCGTACCTGCTGCCCACTCCGCGGATTTGTTTGTTCAAGGGTGAGACGCTCCGGTTGCATCGTCTCAGCGTTGAGGTAGAGGGTGTACGCAGACCCGGCAGGCGGGTCCACGCGGGCGAGCTGATAGGTCGTTTCCTCCATGGTCGTATCCCCTCGGGCCGTGACTGTGAGCTGGTCGTGGTCGAGATTGGCCATCAGGTAGGGGACACTGCGCCACAGCTGTCCCATGATCCGGCTGCGAACCGACGGCGGGGCGGTGCGCGTGCCTTTCGGGGTTTTCATTTTCATCGTCTCGCCGTCGTTGACCACGGTGATGCTCCCCATGGCGGTGTTGACCTCCGTCCGCAGCTGATTGGGGAGCCGGATAACGAGCGTGCTCTCATTTCCCTGCTGCTCGGTCACAACACGCATGTTCTGAATCTGGTCGAAGTCCGATCCGCCGAGGGCCTCCTTCGCACTCGCCATCAGCTCCTGACCGGCCATCATCGCCTCTTCTTCGGCGGCGGTCGGCGCGTCCTGGTCCTCGCTCGGCGGCTCGCGGGGAATGGAGATGTCGAGGGTGTCGACGGTCCCATCCTGGCTGAGCGTAGAAAGATCCTCGCTGAACTGATTCCCATTCCCAACAACCAGAATGTGCGAGTCGTCGGGATGGAGGTATGTTTGCGCCGCCGACAGCACATCGTCCGGCGTCACCTCTTCGATGGCATCCCGCGTCTGCTGGAGGAAGTCGGCGGGATAGTCGTAGTACTCGTAGGTTGCTCGGCGACCAAGAATTTCCCGCTCCGAGTCGAAGTTGAAGACAAACGAATTCAGGTAGCTGTCTTTGGCAAGCCCGAGCTCTTCCTCGGTGGGCGGTTCTTCTCGCATCCGTTCGACCTCCGTCATGACGGCGTTTGTGGCTTCCACGGTACTGGCGCTCTGGGACGCGACTCCTGCGTAGAAGCGACCGGGCCGATTATAGCCGGCCGTGTAGGCCCCATTGACGGAGTATGCCAGGCCTTTTTCCCGGCGCACCTCCTGGAAGAGGCGTCCAGAAAAGCCCCCGCTGAGGACCTCGTTCATCATTTGAACCGAGGCGTAGTCGTCACTCCGACGGGTAAGCTCCCCCGGGTGTCCCATGCGGATCTTGCTCTGGTTGACGTCGCTCTTCTGAACGAAGTTGACGGAGTGGGCACGCTCGGCGTCCGGCTCGGGCGGAGTCGGTGGTTCAAAGTCGGCCGGGGCCTCCCAGTCCCCAAACTGCTCGCGGAGCGTCTGCTCCATTTGATCGGCCTCAAAATCGCCCCACACGCTCAGAATGACGTTGTTTGGGTGGACGTACTGATCGTGGAAGTCGACGAGGTCCTGCCGCCGGACACGGTCGACCGTATACAGTTCAGGGGTACGGGCGTATGGACTGTCCTCCCCGTACAGGACCTTCTCAAACTCGCGCCCCACGATCGAGCTGGCGTTGTCGTTCCGACGGGAGATGCCCGACTTCACCCGACTTTTGGCCTGTTGCACCCGGTCTTCCGCGAAGGCAGGCTGACGGAGCACCTCGGCGAAGATCGGAAGGACCGTATCGACGTGGTCGGCGAGCGTCGACATGTAGGCCGACCCAGAGGTCTCGCCGATGTTCGTTTCCACGGTGGCCCCAATGTTTTCGAGAACTGTGTTGAGGCTGTCCGGCGCCATCGACTCGGTTCCGCCGGTGCGCATGACGGTCCCGGTGATGGAGGCGAGACCACGCTTCTCAGCCGGCTCGTAGACGGAGCCGACCCCAATTCGGGCCGTGGCGTTTACCTGTGGCAGCTCAGAGTCTTCCAGCAGGAAGATGGTCATGCCGTTCTCGAGCTCTACGCGCTCCGGCTCCGGAACCTTGAAGTCGGGGAGGTCCGGGTACGTGAGCTCCGTCACATCGTAGTCGGCCGTCTGGATCCCGTCCTCCTGGGCCGATGCCGGTTGGACGGGACACAGACCAATCAGGAGGAGGCTCAGGGCTGTGATGGACAAGAAACGAGAGGGATAAGGGCTATTCATCGTAGGAAGGAGTTCTGGTCAGCAGGGGGTACGGCGAGGGAGAAGAGAGCAGCGAGATGCGTCAGTTGGCGGCGGCTGTTGGCTGCTCATCATCGGTCGTTTTAATCATCGCGACCGTGCGGTTGCTGCGCTCAAACGTGCTCTGCGCCACACGCTGCACGTCATCTACCGTGACGGACTCGATGGCGTCCAGCTTCCGGAAGACTGAGCGCCAATCGCCCTTCAATGCCTCCATCTGCGCAAACTGCAGGGCAAGCCCCTGATTGGAGTCAAGCTGTCCGATGAGGTCGGACCGCGCTCGCGTCTTCGCCCGCTCGAGCTCTTCTTGCGTGATGCCCTCCTCCTTAATGGCTTCCAGCTCATCGTCAATCATGTGCTCCACGCTGTCCGGCGACACCCCCCGGTTGGGGACCCCCATGATGCCAAACAGGGTGTCGTACTTGCTGCCCGGAAAGGCCGGTAGGGCCTGGACCTGAAGCGCTTTCTCCTGTTTCACCAGGCTCTCGTAGAGACGACTCGTGCGGCCTCCCGTTAGCACATCCGACAATACGTCGTAGACGGGCGCGTCGTCGCTCTGCATGCTGCCTCGGTGGAAACCGATCAGCACAAACGGCTGTGTCTGTTCGCGAATGACGACACGGCGTTCGCTGATCTGCTCTGGCTCCTCAGTTCGGACCGGAAGCGGCTCTCGGCCCCCGGACAGGCGCCCGAAGTATTCCTCTGCGAGAGATCGCATCCGCTCCGGTTCGACGTCTCCGGCGATCCCGATGGTCAGGTTGCTTGGATTGTAGTGCTTTTCAAAAAACTGCTTGGCGTCAGTCCGTGACAGATTCTTGAGGTCCGACATGTGTCCAATGGTCGGGTTGCCATATGGATGAGCCTTGAATGCAGTAGTCAAGAACTCCTCGACCAAGCGTCCTGTCGGGCTCGACTCGGTGCGCTGCCGGCGCTCTTCCATCACCACGTCGCGCTCGGTATAGAACTCACGGAGCATCGGATTGGCGAACCGATCCGACTCCAGGGCAAAGAACAGCTCTGCCTTGTTGGCCGGAAGGCTGTAGAAGTATCGAGTCGCGTCGGCCGACGTACTGGCGTTGAGGCCACTCACGCCATTCCGCTCCAGGATGTTTTCGAACTCCCCCTTCTTGATATACGACTCGGCGGTGTCCGTGGCCTGCTCGAACTGCTCCTCAAGCTCTGCGATGCGCGAGGAGTCGGCCTGTGAACCTTTCGCCCGCTCCCGTCGAGCCTGCAGGTAAATCTCCTCCTGGCGCTTCAGGGCCTTCATCTCCTTCTCGATATCTCTGGTACCGATCGTGGTCGTGCCCTTGAAGGCCATGTGTTCGAACATGTGGGCGATGCCGGTTTGTCCCTCCGGCTCGTCGACCGATCCTACGTCGGCGTACGTCGCGAACGAGGCGACCGGCGCGTCGTGGCGCTCTATGATGACAAAATCTAGCCCGTTTTCGAGCGTGAAGGTCGTGGTCTTCTCCTCGAACTTCTGGAGCAGATCCTGCCCCAGAGCGGGGGGTACGGCGCACAGGGCAAGTAGAAGCACGGCGCCCAGCACGCGGCGAATGTGCGCCCAGAACGGGCGGCGTATGGAGGTGGTCATGGGGGACCTTTGGTTTGTTCGGAGAATGTGTGGGGATGAGAAGAGCGTTCTGCCATAATCAAAACGAAGAGCATCTGCCGATGTGTTGCGCAGAGAGAGCGTGGCACAGCCTTTCTTAAAAACTTTACATTTCTCCCTACACCGAGAGCGGTGAACGAAGCAACACGTAGCCACGTACGAACGCCTCGCTCTCTTCCAGTACTGCTTTCCTTACTGATGCGATTCATCGATCAACCCGACGCGGAGGACGACGACGCGTGGTGGCGCCGGTTTAAGGAGTTGCTCGACGACCAGAACGACTGGCCGACGCAGTACACGTTCAAGTTTATCGCCCCGGCGGCCCACCTGGACGAGCTGAAAGATGTCTTCGGCGAGCATCCGGTTCGGGTTCGGGAGTCCAGTAAAGGAAACTACAAGAGTGTGACGGCTCACCTCCGCGTGTCGTCGAGCGACGAGGTCATCGAGATCTATGAGGAGGCCTCCGGAATCGAGGACGTGATTGCGCTTTGACGTGCTGCGTATTTCGTATTGCGTATTTCGTGCTGCGTATTTCATGTTGTCCTTACGCAATACGCATTACGCAATACGCGACGCAATACGCACTGTCCGATATGCGCAAGCTCTTTGCCTCCATCCTCTGTCTGCTGGCCGTCCAGACGGTGAGAATTCCTTTCCTCTCAGATCTCTCCTCAGAGTCTGTTTTGATTTTGGGTCGGATCGCGAGAGCGAGAATTGACGGAGCGAAAATCGCACCCTGAACGAGGCCTGTAGTGGGGCTACCGGTCGAGTAAATTAAAACAGACTCTCAGTCCATCGAATCCGGGGGCGTCGGGCGCAGGACGCCGTGCTCGTTTCGGCGCAGCGGATGGTCGTGCTCGGGCAGGGGGGCGCCGGGGGCTTCCTTCATCGTCACGCCGTGCTCCCAGTCGGGCGGACAGATGGCAATGTAGCGGGCGTAGCCGCCGGTGCCGCCTTTCGGTTTGGCGAAGCCGATCGCGACAAGCGCCCCCTGCTCCGGCACTCTGTCCAGATTGGTGACGCCCTCGGCCTGTGCGTAATGGTTGTTGAGAAGCCAATCCTCGGTGATGAGGCCGGCGGTCGTGTCAGTGTCGAGCGGCTCGTGGCCGTGGAAGAGGATGTCCTTCTTCTCGTGCAGGTACTTGGCCGTTTCCAGGGCCACGCCGGGGAACGGCTTCTTGTTGTAGCGGTCCGGATCGGTCGTCCACTTCTCGTGCCAGTCGGAGCGGAAGAAGACGACGGCCCCCTCCGGAATGTCGCCGTGCTCTTCTTCCCAGGCCTTCACGTCTTCCACCTTGGCGTGGTAGCCGGGCTGCTCGGCCACCTTCTCGTGGACGTCCACTACGACCAGCGGGCGCACCGCGTAGGTGGGCGGCAGATCGCTAATCGTGGCCCCGCGCTCGTTCCAGTGGGCCGGCGGATCGAGCTGGGTGCCGTACTGATCCGTGGGCAGCTCGTAGGAGGTCGCGACGAAGCCGTGCTCGTCGTACGTGTAGGTCTCGTCTTTTTCCACGTAGCCGGGAATTGGATTGCCAGCCTGTGTCGCCTGGAACTCGGCATTGTCGAAGCCCGGCCAAACGGGGCTCGTGGGGCTGAAGGCGAACGTGAGGTCGACGTACTTCGCTCCTTTCAGGTGATGCTGATACATTTGCCACAGCCCGTGGTCCTGGGCCTGCACGGAGCCGACGAGGAAGAGGCTCAGCAGAAGGAAGCAATAGCGGTGCATGGGAGACCGAGGGGAAAACAGTGAGGAGGAGGAAGCGAAAGGTGTAGCCCGGTGTTCTCACGAGAGGCGTGGCGAGGCACGAGAGGCGGTTCAAGATGCCATTTGCGCATGCCGTGTGCGCACCGCAGGCGATACATATCGGTATGAAGGAGAACATCGGCGTGAAGGTAGACCCGGAGCCGCTCTTCGCGACCCGTCACGCCCTGTCCTCCTCTTTCGCCAGTTCGTGCTTCACTTTTGAAAGGTTGCCAAGCATCTGATCGACCGTGACATCAGCCTCTTTCACGGCGTCCCGAAACTCAGAGGCAATCTGTGGGATCTGCGGTCCGTTCTCCGTGACTACGAATGTACCGCCCCCGAGATCGACGACGTGAGGAGGCGTACCCGTCCGAACGAGGCGGGGCGCATCCTCGGGGAGCTCCAGGCATTGTATTTTCGAAGCGTGGCTCGAAGGGGCATGGAAGGTCGTCGTTATTGCGATCAGGGACAGCAGTGTAGCCCGTACTTCCTGGGTCTGTTCCTCTCAAGGCGACATGCTCAGTATGATCACACGGGGAGAGTAGGATCTGCCGGGCGAGCAATTCGGACGTTCATCCGGATACGGCTCATGTCATAAAAATCCGCCTCACCCTTCACAGACGCAGAAAAAGCCCGCCCCGTCGAGCAAACGGAGCGGGCTCAAGTTGGCCTGCCCGGGAGGATTCGAACCCCCGGCCTCAGCCTCCGCAAGGCTGCGCTCTGTCCGACTGAGCTACGGGCAGGTAACGGTCTCGCGCCATGTCCATTGCGCGAGACAGTGGAGTACACGACGCCCGGCGCGAAAAAGATCCGACCGGCGGTGTTCTTACAGAGTGTTCACGCCGGAGTGCGTCCCCAATCATGCTGACACCTGGGCGACGTCGGCCTCGGAAAACGCGGCCTCAGGGTCGAGGTGAAAAAAGTGATTCGTCGGCCCGCGGCCGTGTCCCAGCGGTAGCGCGTGGCGAATGGCTCCCGTGACGTACCGCTTGGCCCGCCCGGTAGCCGAGGTCAGGTCGTGCCCCTTCGCCAGGTTCGCAGCGATGGCGGAGGCGTAGGTGCAACCGGTGCCGTGCGTATGCGTCGTGTCGATGCGCGGGGCCGCAAAGCGTCGCGAGGTGTCGCCGTCTACGAGCACGTCGACCGCCTCGTCGGCCCCGGAGAGATGCCCGCCCTTCACGAGCACCGCGTCCGGGCCGTGCTCTAAGAGCACCTTCCCGGCAGCCTCCAGATCCTCGGTCGTCTCGATCGTGACGTCGGTCAGGTGTTCGGCCTCGTGCACGTTCGGAGTGACGACCGTCGCCAAGGGCAGGAGCTCATCAATCAGCGTGTCGATGGCCGCATCCTGGAGCAGCTTGAAGCCCGTCTTCGAGATCATGACCGGGTCCACGACGAACGGGAACAGGTCGTGGGCCGCCACGCGGTCGGCTACCGTTTCGATGATCTCCGGAGCCGAGAGCATGCCCGTCTTGGCCGCCTGCACGTTCATGTCCGTAGCCACGGGGTCGATCTGCGCGGCCACGAGCGAGGGCGGCAGGTCGTGGGCCTGCGCCACTTCTTCGGTATTTTGGGCCGTTACAGCGGCGAGGGCGGAGGTGCCGAAGACGCCGTTGGCCTCCATGGCCTTGAGGTCTGCCTGAATGCCGGCGCCGCCGCCGGAGTCGCTGCCGGCAATGGTGAGGGCAACTGGTTTCTTGGGCATGAGTGTGTGATGCGGTCGATGCAACGGAAGCGGTGAGACTGCGGTTATGCGCGCTCGGCCAGGGCCCGAAGGTACGCTCGTGCTGCGGCGCGGGGCGTATCCACGTCCATGATTCCTGAAAGGACCGCGACCCCCCGGGCGCCCGCCTGCCGACACACCGATACGCGCTCGGGCGTGATGCCGCCGAGGGCGAGAACGGGTATCGGGGCCGCGGTCTGGCAGAAGGCGCGGAGTGGACCTATGCCAGTGGGCGGCTGGTCGGGCTTGCTAGAGGTGGGGAAGACCGGACTGAAGAAGTAGTAGTCGACCCCCTGCGTCCGATCCCCCTCCGCCTCCACGTGCTCGTGGGCGGAGTAACCGATGAGGGCGCCCGGGCCAAGCAGATCCCGGGCCTTCGGCACCGGGGGCCCCCGCCACCCCACGTGCGCTCCGAGTCCGAGGGCGTCGGCCACGTCGACGTGACTGTTGATCGTGATCGTGACGTCCTCGTCCGCAGCCCGGACCCGAGAGACGAGAGCGTGGACCGCCTCCCGAAAGGCGTCCAGACCCGCCTCGTGATCTCGAAGGTGCACCCAGCGCACCCCGGCCTTCACCGCTTCCACGGCCCGGCTCGCACGGGTATCGTCCGTGAAGCCGTCGGCGATGAGCGCGAGGCGTGGATACGGCAGGTCCACCATCGGAGTCGTCACCGGGTTTATAGTTCTGGCGTCGTGGAGAGCGCGACTCTATCGGTAACACCATGCAGCCCTGCGCATGATGCGTGAGGAGTGATACGTGAGGATCTCACGTTTCACGCGTTACGCTTCACGAACCACGCTTCACCTAAACAGCAGAGGATGAATAAAAACTCGCTCGCACGCGGGTAATGAGCCACAACAGTGCTACGTCCCAACCTGCCCCTCTGTTGGGGACGACGCCTCGGCGTAGAGGCGGCGCGGAATGCGCCCGGCGCGGTGCGCTCGTCGTCCGGCCTCTACCGCCAGCCGCATCGCGTGCGCCATCTCGACCGGGTGCCGCGCCTGCGCGATGGCGGTGTTTAGCAGGATGCCGTCGTAGCCCAGCTCCATGGCCGTCACCGCGTCGCTGGCGGTGCCGATGCCCGCGTCGACGATCAGGGGCGTGTCGTCGATGGTCTCGCGGATGATGCGAAGATTGTACGGGTTGACGAGGCCCATGCCGCTGCCGATGGGCGAGCCGAGCGGCATGACGGCCGCGCAGCCGAGGTCGGCCAGCTTGCGGCACGTAATGGGATCGTCGTTGGCGTAGGCCAGCACCGAAAAGCCGTCGTCGACGAGCGTCTTGGCGGCGTCGAGCAGCTGCTCCACGTCGGGCATGAGCGTCTCGTCATCGCCGATCACCTCGAGCTTGATGAGGTCAGTGTCGAGCGCCTCTCGAGCGAGCCGGGCCACAAGGACCGCCTCTCGGGCCGTATAGCAGCCCGCCGTGTTGGGGAGTACCTGATAGCCCCCCTTGCGGAGGAGGTCGAGGTGACTTTCCGGGGCAGGGTTCTCCACGTTGACCCGCCGGATCGCCACCGTCACCAGCTCGGTCCCCGTCGCCTCCAGGGCGTCGAGCATGACCTGAGGATTGGGGTACCGGCTCGTCCCCACGATGAGGCGGGACGAAAACGTATGGTCGCCAATCGTGAGGGCCTTCTCCGCCTCGCTCTCCACAACCCCGTTGGTGTGCATATCGTCACTCATAATCGGTATTCTGAACGCGATAACGCCAGCGATGTCCCCAATACTTCGATGAGCACCATTCACCTGTCCCCTTTTCCCCCACGCTCCCTTTCCCCCTTCACCCTCCGGGCTGCGCCTGAATCACCTCGATCGTGTCCTCTTCGGCCAGCCGGACGTCGTTCCAGTCCTGTCGGCGCACCACGCTCTCGTTGAGCGCCACGGCGATTCCGGTGGTTTCCTCTTCGTCGTCCGGATCAATTTCCAGGTCCCGCAGCAGATCGGTGAGTGGATAGCCCTCCGGGACGGTGCGGTCGTCGCCATTGACCGTGATCGGAATGGATACGTCGGTGGGGGAGCTCATGCGGAATGCGTTGTGGATCCGGCTTCAGAAAATCGACGAGGAGAAAACGGCTGGAGCCAGTCTGAGGTTTCTCCGGTCCGGATCAGACGAGCAATTTCTTCGGCCGTGATCGGGGTGAGCAAGATGCCATGTCGGTAGTGGCCCGTCGCCATGACCACGTCCGGCGCCGTCGTCTTGCCCAGGAGCGGGGCGTGGTCGCGGGTGGCGGGCCGCAGGCCGGCCCAGGTCTCGTCGACCGGCAGATCGCGGATGCCGGGCACCACCTCCCACCCCCCCTCCAGCAAATCGTAGAGGCCGCCCGCGGTGACCGTCGTGTCGAAGCCCCTCTCTTCGCTCGTGGCCCCCATCACGATGCGCCCGTTGCTCTTCGGGGCCAGGTATGCCTCCGGCCCCCGCACCACGTGCTGAAGGTCAAACGGTCGCTTGCGACGCATCTGAATCATTTGCCCCTTCACCGGACGCACCGGTGGAGTGGCGTCGGGCGTCAACCCGTCCAACTCGCGCGACCACACCCCCGCCGCCACGACGATCCGTCCCCCGACCACCCGCTCCCCATTAGCCGTCCGTACCGCTGGGGCCTCGGCGTCCGGCACGACCGCGTCAATAGGCGTGTCCTCGTGCAGCGTGCCGCCTTCCGCCTCGAACGCCACGCGCAGTGCGTCGATGAGGCGGCGGTTGTCGACCTGGTGGTCCGAGGGGGCGTACACGGCGGCGGACAGGCGCGGCGCCACAAAAGGCTCGATCTCTTTGGCCTCCTCGCCGGTGAGCCACTCCACGTTCAGCCCCTGTCCTCGCTGAAACGTGTAGAGGCGCTCCAGGGCCTCGGCGGCGTCGCGGTCGTCAGCCACGATGAGGGTCCCCTCGTTGCGGTAGTCCACCGACTGGCCACTGGCCGTCTCCACGCACTGTGCAAAGTCGGGCCATCGGCGCAGGCTCTCGCGGTTGAGGTCGTACAGTTCCCGCTCTTCAAACTCAATTTCGGCATCCGGGGCTAGCATGCCCGCCGCCTGGTACGACGTGCCTCGACCTGCCTGGTCTCGCTCGAAGACCGTGACGGGCGTGCCCTGGCGCACGAGCTCAAAGCCAATGGACAGGCCAATGGTGCCGCCCCCCACGATGAGTACGTCTCGGTCCATGTCGCAACGGACGACACTGTCGGAAAGCGTGACGAGATCACCTACACGAGGCCGAGCTCGGACAGCACGTCGAGCACGTTCGGAAGCGGCCGCTGCCAGAACCACTCGGCCTGCACCCAGAGGCCGTTGAGCACGTCCGACCGGACCCGCCCCTCTGCTCCCATGAAAACACCTTTGTACCGATCTCCTCTCAGCCGATACACTTCGAGCTGCTCTCGCTCCGGGTCCACGATCCAGTACTCGGGGATGCCCGCGGCCTCGTACTCGTAGAATTTCTCACCTCGATCGCGCGGTCCGCTTTCGGGGGACACCACTTCAACGACGAGATCGGCCGGCCCTTCCAGGTGCGAGTCTCGAATGCGATCCTGATGCGCCTCTGTCACGACCAGTACGTCGGGTTCTCGCCCACTGGGCCGAACGTCCAGTTTCATCTGGAACGGAGCCAAAAAGACCTCGCCCGCGGTTTGCTCTTCCACCCACGCACTGAAAAGAGTAGATAGGAAGCGAACGAGTCGTTGATGGGGGACAGAAGCGGGGCTCATCGCAATTATTTTTCCATCGATCCATTCAGCGCGGACATCTTCGTCGGCCCACTCCAAAAACTCGTCGTAGGAGACCGGGGGCGCTGGCGGAGTCCGGCGGGGTTCTTCCGAAGTGCGAAGCTCAGTCATGGGATCGCGCAGTCATTCGAAGGAGACACCTGTACGTGTCGACACGCATCACAGAATCTCCCATCGGCGAAGCACATCGAGCACCGGAGGAAGGGTCTCCCGCCACAGCCATTCCGCCTCGATCCAGAATCCGTCCACCACCGCCGAATCCATGCGTCCTTCCCGACCCTCGAAGGCGATCTTATACCGATCGTCCTGCAATCGGTAGACGAGGAGCTCCTCCCGATCAGGATCGACGAGCCAGTACTCCGGGACGCCGGCCGCCTCGTACTCGTAAAACTTTTCGCCGCGGTCGCGGGGGCCGCTTTCCGGCGAGACGACCTCCACGGCCATATCGGCCGGCCCGTCGATGTAGGTGCCCGTCATGCGGTCCCGGTGCTCCTCGCGCAGATACACAATGTCCGGCTCGCGCCCACTTGGAATCACGTCGAGCTTCATCTGGAAGGTGGAGCTCCGCACCCAGCCCTCTTCGTGATGCTCCACGTGGACCCGGAGGAGGGTGAGAAAAAACTCGACGATGTCCTGATGCGCATCCGAAATCGGGCTCATAAAGATGATGTCTCCGTCCACCCACTCCGCACGCGTGTCCTCGTCGGCCCACTCCAAAAACTCGTCGTAGGAGACCGGCGGCTTCGGGGGCGTCGTGCGGGTCGGCTTGGGAACGTGGGTCTCAGTCATAGGAAAAGCGGGACGGCTGTATGGAATTCCAGAACCACGTTCTGCTAACGAGCCTCGCCCCGAAGTTGTCCCGAACGCACCGTTTTTCTTCGCGTGTGGAGTATGAGTTGCATCGCCTTTTTCTCATTCCATGCAGCACGACGCCGATCTTCTTATCGTCGGGGCCGGTTTGGCGGGGGCCTGCGCGGCTTTTACGCTTAGTCGCCACCATCACGTGCACGTGCTGGAGGTAAACGAACCTGCGTCCGGAGCCTCCGGCGCCGCGGCGGGGCTCGTGAATCCGTTTATGGGTCGACGCGCTCGGCCCGTCTGGCGCCTGCAGGAGGCGCTCGATGCGGTGCCTACCCTCCTGGCGCAGGCCGACGCCGCCGACCTCTTTCCCACCACCGGCGTGCTCCGGCCCGCCGTGGAGCCCGATCAGGTCGCGTCCTTTCAGGAAGCCGCCGAGGAGCATCCCGATCTCGCCATCTGGCTGTCGCCCGGGGCCGTGCAGGACCGGTATTCCGCCGTTCGCCCCGATCGGGGCGCGCTCTACATTCCACAGGGCGGGGCCGTGGACGTGGGGGCGATGGTGCGGGCTCTGCTGGCAGCGGCGGAGGAGCGAGGGGCCGTGGTGGAGACGCAGGCGCCGGTACTCTACTGGCGCGAGACGCCCGACGCTGCGGTGGTGGAGGTGGATCGCGGTGACCATACGGAGGAACTCCGGGCCGAGCGCGTCCTCCTGGCCCTCGGGCAGGGCTTCTCGCCGTTCCCCGAACTGCGACGGCTGGGCCTCGACGGCGTGAAGGGACAGACCGTCCGGGTGCGACGCCCAGAGGGGCTCCCGGACTCCCTCCCGCCGATGTCAGGCCGAGGCTACGTTGTGCCTGACGGCGACACGCTGGTGCTCGGCAGCAACTACGACAACAACTACGACGACCTCGCGCCCGACGCCGACGCCACGGCTTACATTCAGGAAAAGACGAGCACGATGATCCCGGGCCTGGCCAAGGCCGACNNNAACCAGCCTCTTCTCGGTCCCCTCCCGCGCCGAAAACGCATCTGGGCGTTCACCGCCCTCGGCTCGAAAGGCCTCCTTACCGCTCCCCTCCTGGCCCTCAATCTCCATACTTACTTCAACGACCCGACGCAAATTCCCACACCAGTCTCCACGCAGAAAGGGTAGTTCTCCGAGAGCGGGACACCCCCAATTTTCCCCATCTCTAATTTTTCCACCTTCTAACCTTCAACCTCCCAACCTTCAACGTGCCCAACCCCTCCTATCCCACCGCCGATGCCCTCCTCCACCGCGCCCTCCAGCACGTCGAGGACTGGGAGCAGTCCTGGGGCGCGTTTGACCCACACGAGTCCCTCGGCGTCGACCCCGATCGCCTCGACGCCGCGTTCGACGACTACCTGGGGCGACTGGAGGGCAACTACCCGTTCCATCACCCGCGCTACGCCGGGCAGATGTTGAAGCCGCCCCACCCCGTGGCCCTCGCGGCCTACGCGGCCGCCCAGCGCATCAATCCCAACAATCACGCGCTCGACGGCGGCCCGCCCACCAGCCAGATGGAAAAGGAGGTCGTGATCGACCTTGCCGATATGCTGGGGCTCCCCGACACGGCTCTCGGTCACCTCACCACCGGCGGCACTGTGGCCAATCTGGAGGCGCTCTGGGTGGCCCGCGAGCTGCATCCGGATCAAGCCCTCGCCGTCGCCGAGAACGCCCACTACACCCATGGCCGCATGAGCGACGTGCTCGACATGGAGGCGGTGCCGGTCTCGGCCGACGCCCGCGGCCGCATCGATCTCGAGGCGCTCGACCGCACTCTCGATCAGCACGCGATCGGCACGGTCGTGCTCACGGCCGGAACGACGGGCCTCGGGGCCGTGGATCCGATTGACGAGGCGATTTCGCTGTGCGAGGCGCACGATGCCCGGGTCCACGTCGACGCCGCGTACGGAGGCTTCTTTCGGTTGCTGACGGAGGAGTCCGCCCCCGATCTCCCGGACTTCCCCGCCGGACGCTTTCGCGCCATCGAAGACGCCGATTCAGTCGCGATCGACCCGCACAAGCACGGCCTGCAGCCCTACGGCTGCGGGTGCATTCTCTTTCGCGATCCGGCAGTGGGCCGCTTCTACCAGCACGACTCCCCATACACCTACTTCACGTCCGACGAGCTGCACCTCGGCGAAATCAGCCTAGAGTGCTCGCGGGCCGGGGCCGCCGCGGGAGCACTCTGGTGCACCCTCCGGGCGCTCCCGCTGGCGCCGGACGATGGGCTCGGCCCCATTCTGGCCGCCTGCGTCCGCGCCGCCCGCACCTGGGCCGAGGCCGTTGACGACACCGACGCGCTCACGCTCGTCACCCCGCCGGAGACGGACATCGTCGCCTACGTGCCTGCGCCGGAGGAGGCGACGCTCTCGGCCGTCCACGAAGCGAGTCAAGCTCTATTCGACGCGGCCATGAACGACCCCGATGATCCCATCTTCACGAGCGTCTACCGCCTTTCCGCCGACGCCCTGACGACCCTCCGCCCGTCCCTCACCGCGGATCGCGACGAGGCGGCCGTCCTACGCAGCGTCCTCATGAAGCCGGAGCACGAGACGTACGCTGAGTCTCTGGTGGAGCAGCTTTCGACCTTTGCGATGGATGATGTCTAGCTGATTTGCCTCCGACGGTGACCATATTTCGTGTTGCGTATTTCGTACCCGCTTGCGCAGCCATCGCAAATACGCAAGCTAATACGTACGTGATACGCAATATTCAGCCTTGCAATGCGACGCCATACGCTCCGTTCTTCACCACAGCGACGGCCCAAACACGAACACTCCGTACGCGAGCAGGAGCAGTCCGCCGCCCCACCGCGGCACGCGTCGTCGCCACATTAGCAGGGCAATGAGAAGCACCGTGCCCGCACAGACCGGAAGGTAGAAGTGCTGCGTAACGGGGTCGATCGGCACGGGCCGGACGAGGGCGATGACGCCCGCGTTGAAGCCGAAAAACGCCAGCGCGGAGCCCAGGACGTTGCCGTAGCTGATGTCGGGCCGTCCCTTCAGGGCTGCCGGCAGTTCGCGCGCCACCTCCTCCACGCTCACCAGCAGGGCGAGCAGCGTCATCCCGAACGCGGTCTCCGTCCACCCCAGCGCTGCGATGAGGGGCCGCGCGCCGCGGACGAGAAGCTCGCTCCCCGCCACGATGCCGGCCAGCGACGCCACAAACCACCCGACCGACCCGATCGGTCCCGCCTCCTCGTCCACCTCCACCTCCGTCTCCACAGCTTCCGTGGGCGCGACGTGAATGTCCTGCCGCTCCCACCGGAGCAGGAGCCCCACGGCTCCGACGTACCCGACCAGCAGAATCGCCCCGTCTCCGCGGGCAAGCGTCCCGTCCAGGGCGAGAAGGGTCACGAGCGCCACGGCCCCCACGGGAAGCACGAGGATGCGGCGCGGCGCACGCTCGAAGTCGAGCGGCACGATGAGTGCTGTGATACCGAACGCCAGGGCCAGGGCCACCATGGCCGCCCCCACGATGGTGCCCAGCGCAATGCCCGCCGTCGCCTCGTAGCTTGCCACGGCCCCGACCGCCAGGTTCTCCGGATCAAACCCGATGAAGACGACGCTGATGAGAAAGGCCGACACCCCGAGCCGATGGGAGCCCCCGACAGTGCTGTCCACGAGCCGCTCCGCGAAAAAGAGCACCAGGACCAGGCCGAGCCCGAACAGCACGGCTCCAGTGAAAAGTGACATGGCGAGCCCTGCTCACGAAATAAGGATGAGCGATCAGAAAAACCCCAGGACGACCCCAAGCTGTGCCACACTCGTTTGCTGTG
>PXTN01000074.1 GCA_003022565.1 Bacteroidetes bacterium QS_3_64_15
CTGAAAGATCTGCTCCTGCGCCCGGCGCAGTTTGGCCGCTGCCACCATCTTCATGGCCCGTGTCACCTGCTTGGTGCTCTCCACCGAGTCGATCCGGTTTCGAATGTCGCGAAGGTTCGCCATGGATGGTTGAACAAATCTAATTGGGGAAGCTGAGAACGCCCCTGTGAGACCGTTCAGGCGGAAGCGGCTTGGTTTTACGCTCAGTTTTAGTCATGAGTGAACGAGTCATGGGTGAATGAGTCACGAGGAATGTTCTTCGGGAACCCCCACTCATAACCCATGACTCACAACTCGTGACTCACAACTCATGACTCGTGACTCAGAGCTACGCGGCAGCTTCCTCCAGTACGTCCTCCTCTTCTTCCTCTTCCTCTCCGGAGTAGACCTCCGCCAGGTCCGCAGCGACGGATTCGAAGGCCTCCTCGGCCGCGTCCGTAAGCTCCTCCGTCTCGCGAATCTCGGCGAGCACGTCTTCATGCCGGAGGCGCAGCCGCTCGACGTATTCCTCTTCGAAGTCCTCAATGTCGTCGATGTCCACGTCGTCGAGGTAGCCGTTGATGCCTGCGTAGATAATGGCAATCTGCTCTTCGACCGGCACCGGCGAGAACTGGTCCTGATTCAAAATTTCGACCAGTCGCTCACCGCGATTCAGCTGCTGCTGCGTCGACTCGTCGAGGTCGGAGCCGAACTTGGCGAAGGCCTCCAGCTCGCGATACTGCGAAAGATCGATCCGGAGCGTGCCGGCCACGTCCTTCATGGCACTCACCTGGGCCGCTCCCCCCACGCGCGACACCGAGGTCCCCACGTCGATCGCCGGACGGATGCCCTGATTGAAGAGGTCCTTCTCCAGATAGATCTGTCCATCGGTAATCGAGATCACGTTCGTCGGGATGTAGGCCGACACATCCCCGGCCTGCGTCTCCACGATGGGCAGGGCCGTGAGGGATCCGCCCCCCTCGACCTCATCCTGCAGCGGCTCCGGCAGGTTGTTCATCTGCGAGGCCACCTCGTCGTCGTTAATAATTTTTGCGGCGCGCTCCAGCAGGCGGCTGTGGAGATAAAAAATGTCGCCCGGGTAGGCCTCGCGTCCCGGCGGACGGCGCAGCAGGAGCGAGATCTCGCGGTAGGCCACGGCTTGCTTCGACAGGTCGTCGAAGCAGACGAGCGAGTCGCGTCCAGTGTCCCGGAAATACTCCCCAATGCAGGCCCCCGCAAACGGCGCAATGTACTGCAGCGGGGTGGGCATGGAGGCGGAGGCGTTAATGATCACCGTATGCTCCATGGCCCCATTCCGCTCAAGGTCGCGTTGCACCTGGGCCACCGTCGAGTCCTTCTGCCCCACCGCCACATACACGCAGTACACCGGTTCCGCGTCGGTCTCTTCCCGGTGGGTCTTCTTCTGGTTGATGATCGTGTCGACCTGCAGGGCCGTCTTCCCCGTCTGGCGGTCGCCGACGATGAGCTCTCGCTGGCCCCGCCCGATCGGAATCGTCGAGTCGATGGCCTTGATGCCCGTCTGCAAGGGGTTTTCGACCGGCTCGCGATAGATGACACCGGGGGCCTTCCGTTCCAGGGGCAGAACCATCTTGTCCCCCTCAATCGGGCCCCGTCCGTCGAGCGGACGTCCAAGGGGGTCGATGACGCGGCCGAGCATGTTTTCACTCACGCCGATGGACGCGATGCGGCCGGTGCGCCGGGCCTCATCCCCTTCGCTCACCGCGTCGACATCCCCGAAGAGGATGACCCCGACGCTGTCTTCCTCGAGGTTGAGGACCATCCCTTCCACGTCCTGCTCGGGAAACTCCACGAGCTCGCTGGCCTGCGCGTTGCTGAGGCCGTACAGGGTCGCAATGCCGTCGCCGGCCTCCAACACGGTCCCGGCCTCGTACTCCTCCGCCTCGGTCTCAAAGCCGCCGAGCTCACGGCGAAGGATGTCAGTGACTTCGTCGGAGCGTATGCTACCGTTAGACATGAGATGCTCAGAAATTAATTGATCAAGTCGTCGAGAGCGAGAAGCGACGAGATGCCGGCTCAGGTGGCAGTTCGCGTATTGCGTACTTCGTACTGCATCTCGGAGAGTGCAAAAAGAGAATCCGCAATACGCACAATGCAAATACGCACGACGCTCTAGTCCGGCTCTCCGTTGGCCTCAATCGAAAGGGGCGCCTCGTGCAACCGGTCGCGGAGTGCGTTGAGCTGGTTGCGCACACTTCCATCGAAGACCCGGTCGCCGATCCGGATCACCAGTCCTCCGATGAGATCCGGTTCCTCCTCTACGTGCAGGCGGATGTCCTTCCCCGTCTTCTCTTCCAGGGCTTCGACCAAGGCTTCACGGTCGGCGCCGGCCAGCGGGTGGGCCACCGTCACCGTCGCGTCCACGATGCCGCGGTGCTCATCGCGCAGGGACTGGTACTGGTCGAGGATCGCCCTCGTCAGGGTCTCTCGGTCTTTCTGCACCAGAAGACGAAGGAAGCGCACGACGAGACCTTCGACCTTGCCCCCCAGAAGCTCGCGGATAATCGCATCTTTTTTCTCCTTTGGGATCACCGGACTCTCGAAGAAGCGCGACAGCTCGCGGTTCGAGTCGATGCTGCGCCGGAGCATGAGCACGTCGTCGTCAACGTCCTCAAGCACTCCGGTCGCATCGGCTTCTTCATAAAGCGCGGTGGCGTACCGCCGGGCAACCGTGCGCTGGCTCATACAGGTACTGGGGGAAGAAAGTTGGACGTTACACGTTTGACGTAGAACGTTCAACGCATCAGTTTGTCGGGAAGTCGTCGATGGCGTCGCGCACGAGCTCGCGGTGGCGATCCCGGTCCAGGTCTTCTTTCACGATCTTGCTGGCCGCCTCGATGGCAAGATCGGCCACCTCATCGCGGAGCTCTTGGAGCGCAGCCTGCTTTTCACGCTCAATTTCGGCTTGGGCCTGCTCCTTCATCTGCCGAATCTTCTGCCGCGTCTCAGCCTCTTCTTCCTCCCGCAACTCCTCGGCCGACTGGCGAGCGTTGCGGAGGATTTCCTGGGCCTTCTGTTCCGCATTGCGCCGGGCTTCTTTGTTCTCCTTCTGGATCTCTTTGGCCTCGGCAAGCGCTTTCTCAGCCCGCTGAATGGAGCTTTCGATCTCTTCCTCGCGCTGTTCCAGCGAGTCCGTAATCGGGCCCCACCCAAACCGATACAGGATGTACAGGAAAATGAGGAACGCGACGGTCTTCCAGAAAACGAGCCCAACGGAAGGCGTGATGAGGCTGCTCTGGGCAAGCAGGGCAGTCATGGGTATACACAGGCGTTAGCGCGAAGGGGCGAGAACATCTCCGGGCCCAGGCACCAGCCGGAACTGATGCCCGGAGCGTCGGGATGGGACGGGCCGCTTTTCGAGGATCCACGTACGAGGATCCACTTATATGAAGATCGTAATGGCGAGGAGCAGGCAGATAATGAGAGCAAACAGGGCCACACCCTCAACGAGGGCGGCGGAAATAATCATGAGGCCTCGGATGTCGTCGGTGGCTTCCGGCTGGCGGGCCGCCCCGTCCATCGAGGAGCTGGCCAGCAACCCAATTCCGACACCGGCGCCGATAGAGGCGAGCCCGGCACCAATTCCGGCAGCGAGATAAGCGAGAGCAGCGGCTTCCATAGTATTCGATTCGTCGTAAGGGAAAAGTGCAGTGATGAGGGTGATACAACCGAGGCGGCGGGCCTTCACTCCGGAAATTTACGCCGAGGTCGGCTCGACCGCCTCCTCCACAGCGTCGAGGCGCTCGTCAAGCCGACTCATGTCGGGCCCTGTGTCCGCCTCAGGCTCTTCGTGGTGATGTTCCTCTACGGCCATGCCGATAAAGAGCGCCGAGAGGATGGTGAACACGTACGCCTGAATGAAGGCAACGAGCAGCTTGAGGAGCAAGATAAAGACGGTGAAAGCTATGCTAATGATGACCGTTCCCACCGCCGCCCCCTCCCCGAAGAGGATGTTTATGATGAAGATGAGCCCAATGAGGCTGAAGATAATCAGCGCCCCACCCACCATGTTGGCAAAGAGACGAACGGCGAGGGCCAGGTGCCGCATGACGAGACCAATGATCTCGATGGGCACGAAAATGATGCGTACCAGTACCGGCGCGTCGGGGGGGCCTGTGAGCAGTTCTCTATAATGATCCTTCGAGCTATAGAGCAAAACGATGACGAAGGTCATGATCGCCATCACACCGGTGACAGCGATATTAGAGGTCGCCGCCCCCGCAAAGGGCACGAGCCCGAGAATGTTGGCGACGAGGATAAAGAAGAACGCGGTCAGAAGATAGGGCAGGAAGGTCTTCCACTTTTCGCCCTGAATGTTGGGCTTGGCAATCTCGTCCCGCACGAAGACCACCATGACCTCCATCATGTTCTGAAAGGCGCCTTTCGGTGCCTCCGTACGGCCAATTCCCTTCTTGTAGTAGCGCTGAGCCAGGGTGATGAAGACCCCAAACACGATTACCATCGACAGCAAGCCGAAGACGAAGTGGCGGGAAATAGAAAGGTCTGCCACCACGTGCCCTTCCGCGCGCTTCACCGTGCTGTGCAGGTGCTCCTTCGCGGCGATGGCCTCTTCGAGATCGGCCCCTTGCGTGACGAGGGGTCCATGTCCTTCGCCCTCCTCGCCCCCGTGAGGTGCAAGGCCATACGGCCCGTTCTTGAGCATCGACATTGTGCTCCCGTAGGTCTCCAGCGTCAGCGCGCCTCCCGCCGTACGGGACAGCATGATGCGCGGAAGCTCCACCTCGGCAAACGGCTTGAAGTCGAGATAATAGCCGTCGGTAGCGTGACCCAGGATCGAGTTGTTGACGATGCCCTCAAGTGTCACCTCGCCCCCTTCGGCCGCCGTTGCGGGCGTGGCCGTCAACGCCGGGCTCATCCCCAACAAGATGAGAACCACGAGTCCAGCGGATCGGATCCGGGCGATCATATATCTCCGTGAGGGTGTTGAAAAGCAAACTCTAACTACCGCAAACTCTGGCTACCAGATAACGCACTCGCGCAGCGTTGGGTCAAAACCCCAGGGTGCCCCGATCCATCCGGCGCGCGATGAGGAACGTTTCCACAATTACGCTCAGGATGAGCAGAACGATCACAGTACTCACAAACACCGCAATTCGCACTGGCAGGAAGAACCCCACCAGTGCCACGGCGCCAAAGACCAGCACCATCCGCCCCCCGAGCCCGCCCAGTTCGAGAAGCAAGAATTGGCGCTGGTCAGATGCACTGAAGGCAAAGTAGTGTGCCAGCACTCGAACAACTGCGTGCACTCCGACGATTCCAATCCCCATCCCAATGCTGAGCCACCACGAGTGCTCCATTTCGTCGTAGCGCCCTCCGATGCTAACAATCTGCTGAGCAGTGGGCAAACCCCACGGGTCTCCTGCGCGGGTTGCTCACGAATGCAATACCGCCTGTGAAGCTACGCAACCAGGCAATGGAGGACTTATGAGAACCGGTGAATCACACATGAAAGTATTTCGCACATGACTCCCAAGGGGCGCGTCGTCGGATTCAGGGATCCTGCTCGCAGGAGTCGGTTGGGACGGCGCCGAGTCTTCAAGAACCGAGCTCGTTCTGAAGACGATTGAGCTGCAGGACGGCTCCCGACAATCCAACCACACAGCCCCCGAAAAGCATCCACGGCGTGGTGTGCAGCCACAGGTCGAGCCCAAATCCGAGGAGCGGTGGAAACGCCGCGGTGCCGGCGAGGCGCCACCCTAGATCAAGATACGGAGCGACATCTCGGAGGACTCTCCGCAGCCCCGTCCCGCCGCTAGAGGAGGACTCGCCGGGCGGCGATGTGTGCTCGTCGCCCCGCCCATGATCTGAATAATCCATGGTCAGTGCCTTACCGTGGCTCCATCGTGTCATGTCGAACCGTCTCCTCAGGCTTCACGTCGCGCCGTCACAGCCTACTGCGCTGCCAGCCGTACGCCTTGGCAAGCGATGCCAATCAGGGGTTAAAAACCGCGTCGCCGCAGGCGGCTTCAACGAAGGGACAGCCAACATCTTCCTTGGTCGGCCCTTGGCGACATGGGCATTGCCTCCACGTTTGTTCGGATCCCCCTGTTCGAAAAGAGTGCGAAGAAAAAGTGGAGGATGCGCCGGTTCCGTCCACCGCCGGGATGGAAGTGCGGGTCCGGACTACCATCGGAGACGCGCCTCCGTGCACACACGCCCATCCCCCCCGCCTCCCTACCCCCCAAGAACCGCCTGGATGTAGGGGCCGCTATCTGTCAAATGCACCGCCGCGTCGTGAGCGAAGGCTAAGAGCGGCTCGGCGTAGCAGCCAAGGGCAAACAGGGTCCCCGCCAGCACCGCCACCGGGCCTTGCAGGAGCGCGCGCACGCCCCGAGGGTCGTCGGCACCAAACTCTTCCCGCTCCTCGACGGTCGCTGACTGCCAGAACGCCCGTCCCCACACCTGTGCCACCGCCAGGAGCGTAAGCAGCCCTACCACGAGCGCCACCGCCACAATGGCCCACCGCTCCTGTGCCAGCCCCGCCTGGATGAGGGTCAACTTTCCCCAAAAGCCGGGAAACGGCGGAAAGCCCGCCAGCGAAAACGCCGGGACAATGAAGGCCGTGGCTAGCAACGGGCGGTACTGGTAGAGCCCCCCCATGCGCCCGATTTCGGAGGTCCCCGTCTCCCGTTCCATGAGCCCCCCGATAAGGAACAGCGAGGTCTTCACGGGCACGTCTTGGAAGACGTAGAAGACCGCCCCGGCCAGGCCGAGCGTCGTGAAAAAGCCGAGGCCCATGACCACGTAGCCCATCGCACTGATGACGAGGAAGGCCAGTAGACGCAAGACGTGCTGCTGCACGAGCGCACCAAAAACGCCGAGGAGCATGGTGGCCCCCGCAACAATCAGGAGCACCGCCTGCGTGTAGCCGGACGGATTCGGAAAGAGGAGCGTGAAGACGCGAAGGAGCGAGTAGACCCCCACCTTTGTGAGCAGCCCAGCAAAGATGGCGGCGATGGGGGCCGGGGGCGTGTGGTAGGAAGCGGGCAGCCAGTAGAAGAGCGGAAAGAGAGCTGCCTTGATGCCGAAGCCAATTAGGAAAAGCATGGCCACCACGGGCTCCAGTCCCAGCTCTCGCACAGGCTCCATGCTACCCGCCAGATCGGCCATGTTGAGGGTGCCCGTGAGGCCATACAGAATTCCGACCGAACTCAAAAACGCCGCCGAGGCTACAAGATTGATCCCTACGTACTTTACCGCCCCGTCGAGCTGCTTCCTCTCGTTGCCCAGCACAAGAAGCGCGAAGGAGGCAATCAGAAGCACCTCGTACCAGACGTACAGGTTGAAGAGATCCCCGGTGATGAACGCCCCGTTGATGCCCATCAGGAGCAAATGGAAAAGCGGATGAAACCCAAACTGCTCCCGGACCTCGTCGATGCCGGCCAGGGCATACACCGTCACCGCGAGGGCCACAAAGCCCGAGATCCCCACGAGGCCGGCACTTAGGGGATCCACCACTAGCGTAATCCCGAAGGGCGCCGGCCAGTTGCCCATCTGCACGGCTTGAATGCCGTGGGCATGCACCTCGGCGATAATCAGCGTACCCGCCCCGAAGAGAACGGCGGCCCCGAACACCCCGAGCACGCGCTGTACCGTTCGGTGCCGACGAGCCAGTAGTGCACAGACGTCCGTGATCGCAGGCACAATGATGGGAAGTACCAGCAATGTTTTCATACCGAAGAAGCGAACGGCAAGAATAGTGTGATGGGCAAGCCCCGAAGATGCCAGCTACGCAGGAAGCCGCCGTGCCTGGTCATCCACGTCCAGCGGCTCAGTCGGCTCCGATGCGCGGACGTCATCGGATTCAATGCTTGTTCCCGCAGCGAAGTGCCGGTACACAAGCACGAGGGTAAACGCTAAAAGCCCGAAGCTAATGACGATCGCGGTAAGGATGAGCGCCTGCGGCAACGGATTGGCAAACGGTTCGGGAGGCACCTTGGCTCCCTCCGGAATGATGGGCGGTTGGGTTCGGATGAGCCGCCCCATGGTGAAGATGAGAAGGTTCACCCCGTTCGATAGCAGGATAAGGCCGATAACGAACCGTAAGAGGCTGCGCCGCATGAGCAAATAGAAACTCCCAGCGATCATGGCACCGCTCACAATGGCCGTAATCTGTTCCATGGTGGGGAATGAGTGAGTGGTGGAGTATCAGTTCGTCGTTTCGCCGCTCAGGACCTCCTTGACGAGGGTGACATTCCGGATTGCGTATTCCCTGGTGCGATCAAATACACATCAACACCGAATACGAAACGTGCAATATACAGCAGGAAATACCTCGTCCCCTTACTCCTCCACAAGGCCTGGCAGGCGGTCCTCGACCGAAAACACCATCAGCAACGCGGTGCCGACCACAACGAGCATCACGCCGATGTCGAAGGGAAGGGTCGACCCAAGATGCAGGTCCCCGAGCACGGGCAGGTGCAGGTCCACCCACAGGCTGGTGAGAAACGGCTTTCCGAACAGGAGGGCCAGAACACCAGTTCCGTAGGCAAGGGCCAGTCCCACCCCGAGCAACGTATGCGGCTCCACACGGAGCACGCGACGCGACTCATGCACCCCGGCCGTCAATACGTACAGCACAAATGCGGAGGCCGCCACGAGTCCGCCTACGAATCCGCCCCCCGGCAGATTGTGGCCCCGTAGCAGCATGAACAGTGAAAATAAAAGCAGTAGCGGCACCAGCACTCGGGCCGCAACGCGCAGAATCAGGGAATAAAACATAGGCTTGTCCGGCTGGTCAGCGCAGTTCTCCAAGGCGAGATCGATTCAGTCGGTCTCCGTCTCCGCGGCGTCAGACCGAGAGGCCGCCACTGAGGTCCCGGCCGCCAGCGACGGCTTCTTCTGGCGTGGCATCCGCATGAGCACGTACACCCCGATCGCCGCAATCGCCAGGACGGTGATCTCTCCCATCGTGTCGAGGCCTCGGAAATCGACCAGGATCACGTTGACAATATTGTGGCCCTCGGCTTCGGTGTAGCTCTTCTGTGCGAGGTAGTCACTGACACGCAGGTCCAGCGATGTCTGAATGACCACGCTCATGATCGTAGTGAGAAGCGCCCCGCACCCTGCTGCGACGAGTCCGTCCCGCAGCCGCACCCCAATCGATTCGTCTCCCTGGATGCCCGGCAGATGAACGATCACGATCACCAGCAGGATGAGGGTCAGTGTTTCCACCGCAAACTGCGTCATCGCCAGATCGGGCGCTCCGAACAGGAGGTACACCAGCGCCACCCCGTACCCCCCCACACTCAGCGCCAGGATGGCGACAAAACGGTCGTGAGTTCGCACGGCCGCCGCAATCGACAACAGGATGAGCGTGGCCAGGGCTACCTCGTAATAGCGGATTTCTCCGGAGAAGGAGAATTCTGCCCCACCTCCCCCAGCCAGCATTCCTCCGCCTACAAGCACGAGCAACGACAAGAAGGTCGCACACAGGTACCACCGAAACTGCCCATTTTGAACCCGGCGCGTAATTGCGCCACTGAGGTGAACCCCGCCGTAGAGCCCCCGCTCAAAGACCTCGCCCGGCCCCCACCCGAAAACTGCTCCCACCCCCTCCATGAATGCGCTCACGCGCAGCCCTTGCCAGAAGGCATACACCACCCCTCCAAGTGCGAAGGTCACCAGACTAGCAATGAAGGCGGGAGTGATTCCGTGCCACAGCGCGAGGTGCACCTCGTGGGACTCCTGCAGGATGCCTGCTTGGGCCGCCTGCAGGAGCGTATGATCGATAGAGCTCGGATAGAGCCCGAATGCCAGACCGCCAATGCCCAAAATGAGAGGGCCGACCCACATGCTGGGCGTCGCCTCATGGGGATCCCGGGTGAACGCGCCCTTCACCTCCCCGATGAACGGCGTCAGCCCCACGAGCAGTCCCGCCCCCACAAGGGCGACATTGGCCAGCACGCTCGCGACCAGGACGAGCAGCCCCCAGGTGTGCATGTGCAGCGCCGCCTCATATGTTACTTCCTTCCCAATAAAACCAAATAATGGCGGGATTCCCGCCATCGAGAGTCCGGTGGCCACGCCCCCTGCCATCGTCCACGGCATCGCGGCCCATAGCCCCCCCAGCTCCAGCAGATCACGGGTGCCGGTCCCGTGGTCGATGTTCCCGGCCATCATAAACAGGCCCCCCTTGTACAGCGCGTGCACCACGGTGAAGGTCACCATTGCCGTGATGGCCGCCTCCGTCCCGATCCCGAGCAGCATGGTGAGGAGGCCCAGCACCATGACCGTCGTGTAGGCGAGAATCTGCTTTAGATCGGTGTACCGGAGGGCCAGCCAGGCGCTCATCAGCATCGTGAAGCCGCCGAAGAGCCCGAGGGTCCCGGTCCAGAGGGCCGTCCCTCCCAGAACCGGATGGAGCCGCGCCAGCAGGAAGACGCCAGCCTTCACCATTGTGGCGGAGTGGAGGTACGCACTTACCGGGGTTGGGCCCGCCATGGCCGCCGGCAGCCAGAAGTGAAACGGGAACTGTGCGGACTTGGTGAAGGCTCCTGCACAAACGAGGATAAAAATGGCAAGATAGTAGGGGTGACCCTGCACCGAGGCCCCCAAGTCCAGCATCCGGCTAAATTCCCACGTCCCCGCCACGCCGCCTAGGAGGACGAGCCCGCCCAACAGCGCAAGGCCGCCGCCTCCCGTAACAATGAGGGCCTTCCGGGCTGCCCTTCGCGACCCTTCTTCGGTATGGTAGAAACCGATAAGGAGGTACGACGTTAGGCTCGTCAGTTCAAAGAAGATGAAGAAAACGAACACGTTGTCGGCTACCACGAGGCCGAGCATAGCCCCCATAAACGAGAGCAACTGCACGTAGAAGCGCCCGAGCTGATGGTGGTGCGCGAGATATCCCCCCGCGTACACAACGATGAGCGCACCGATGCCCGTCACGAGCAGCGCGAACAGGAGGCTCAGCCCGTCCAGGTAAAATGAGAGCGGGGTTTCCAGCAACGGAAGCCATTCGTAGGTCTGCCGGAGGGACTCCCCGTGGGCAATCTGCGGCAGGGTTTGAGCGAAGTAGACAAAGACCCCGAGCGGCAACAGGCCCAGCACCCAGCCGGCGGCCCGCCCGAGCAGGCGCACCAGCAGTGGGGCAAGTGCGGCCCCAACGAAAATACTAAGAACGGCGACGAGCATGAGCGAAGCAGCGTGAGGGCAAGATTCGACGTGGCACCAACCTGATGTCCCAGCACACTAAGTAGCAGAGGCGGGGGGGTCGTTGGCATTCGAGGCTTGCACATCGGCCTGATTGGGCACTTCTTCACCCTCCCGCCGAAGCGTCTCGTGTTCGCCTTCCCAATGGTCGAATACCGTATGTTCCCACAACGCCGCATCCCCGAGGTATCCTGCACGCCCAATCATGTGGGCAGACACGGGGGCCGTGAGGAGGACGAAGAGTAGGGCCGTGAGGGCCTGGGCCGTTACACTGACGCTCCCGAAGGCCACGGCCGCAGATAGGAGCAGGAGTCCGACGCCGAGGGTGCCCGCCTTCGTGACGGCATGCATGCGGGTATACAAATCGGGAAGACGAAGCAGCCCAACCGCGGCCACGAACATGAAGACCGTACCCCCAACCATCAAAACGGCAGCGATGAGCTCGCTCATGGGTCCACGAGGGCTTCTCCGGAACGAACGCGCTCAATGTATCGAGCCAGGGCCACTGTGCCGAGGAACGCTAGTAACCCGAGCACCAGAGCAACGTCCACGTAGGTATCCTCCTCCGCTACGACTGCGTAGGTCGAAAGGAATCCCACCGCCAAGTAGGCCACTAGATCAAGAGCGACGACGCGGTCCGACAAAGCCGGTCCCCGGAACACTCGAGCGAGGGCTCCCACGATAGAGAGGCCGAGCACCGCCAGCGTCAAGTAGCTGGCCCAGAGCAGCGGTCCGTTAGCAACCTCCATCGACCTGCAGTTTTGGACAACAGAAGGGCATTTTTGCCTCGGCATACAAGCATCGCACGGCAATTATGGTAAACAGGGGAAAAGAGAGAGTCCAGCGGGCCACGGCAATCGATCGTGAAGACGTAGTATCTCCCGGGACGAGACCGGGGCCCCATCGGTTGGCTGTCGTCAGTAGGGATCGAATCCCATGCCCCTGCGCGTCGGGGCTGGATGGCTCCCGAATTTTCATCGTTGAGGGACGAACTGATGACATCGGAGTCGTGTACAGGTACTGAACATTTCACCCGCAACACTCCCCAACCCGCTTTCTACTTCACCGATGTCTGACGATACCCTCTTTGAGTTCGAGCAAGACATGTCCCGTGCGGATGTCGCCACGTACCTGCGTACGGTGGCGGACAACCTGGACGATGACGGCCAGCTCGATTTCTCGGCCGCCGATCAGTCCTCGACGATTGAGGTCCCGGAGCACGTCGAGTTTGAGATCGAGCTGGAGCGCGAATCGAATGAGCGGGGATCCTCTGAGGTCAGCCTAGAGCTGGAGGTCGAATGGTACGAAACCCGAGAAGGCAGCATCGCGGGCCCCGGATCCCTCGAAATTGGGTAGTGATTCCCTACTCCCCTGCCCACTGGCCCCTTTCCGTTGGGCTTTTCCCTGCCTTTCCTCCAAACCCCCCACGCCCACTATGATTCGACGCTTTCTTCCAATTGGTCTCTCTTTTCTTCTCTTCGCCCTCGTGGCTACTGCCCCAGCCGCAGCCCAGGAACGCGGGAACGATGAGCCCCGCGTAAGCCCCAACGCGGCCGTCTCTCAAACCATCGGCACCACGGAGGTCCGCATTACCTACGGTCGACCGCAGGTAAAAGGCCGCGAGATCTTCGGCGGCCTCGTGTCCTACGATGAGGTATGGCGCACCGGCGCCAACGAAGCCACGACCTTTTCCGTCTCTTCGGACGTGACGATCGAAGGTGAGCCCCTCTCTGCCGGGACGTATTCGCTCTACACCATTCCGGGGGCGGACACCTGGACGATCATCTTCAACGACATCGCGGACCAGTGGGGCACCAATTACGACGCCAGCGAAGATGCCCTCCGCGTCGAGGTGAGCCCTGAATCGGCCCCGCAGCGCGAGATGATGACGTTCCTCTTTGAGGAGGTCGACGACGAGAGCGGAACTTGTATCCTCCACTGGAACGACGTACGAGTGCCCTTCGAAATTCGCGTCGCGGACAACTGATTCTCGTTCCGACCTGGATCCCCTCGTACCGACGAGGACCGAAATTTCACGGTCAACAATCGGACCGCCCCCTCCACGACCAGTGCCCTGGCGCCATGCCCAATGACGACCAGAACGAGATCACCTTCGTCTACGAGGACGCCGACGAAGTACACACCATTGCCGCGACCGGTGCCCACGGCGGCCCCACGCCGGACGGGGCCTCGGTGGTGGCCAACCTGTACGTTGAACGCGGGAGCATCCCCCACCATGTGAGCCACCAGATCGACGAGACGGGACAGGTCGACCTCAGTGAGCGCAGCGAACAGGTGACCCGGGGGGAATTGACCCGCGAGGTGCAGGCGTCTCTCGTGATGACCCCGGAGCACGCACTGCAACTCGCGCAGTGGCTCCAGCAGAACGCCCGGCAGGCCATGAAGCAACGCGAGGAAACCTTCGGATAGCGTCGTCGCCGGGCAGGATTTGCGGCGTCGGTCGACCCGCAGCCCCATCTACCGCAGCTCCATCTCTGGGAAGCGTGCGGGAGCGGATGGCGGTCCCATTCGCACTCCAATGGCTTCTGGGGGATTGCATCGTTAACTGGGAGGGCGACCGTACCCCTCCCCACCGTCTGCAAAGCGTGATGTATGACTTGGGGAGTACCATGCTACACCTTTCCCAGTCACTCTTTTACGCATCACGTCCTCAGGCTCTGAGTTAGGAGGCACGCAAACCGTTTTCCCGAGACGTACACTTGACAGCGCAGTACCTCCCCACGCCCATCCTTCCACATCTCCTTTCTCCTCTCACCTCTCCCACCAAGTCGTGCGACAGCCATGGAGCGATGTCCGTCCTGCGGGGCCCATCGCGAGGCCTCGGACGATTACTGTCCGGTGTGTGGCGAAACGCTGACGGAGGTTCAGCTCTCGGAGGCGACCGGGGAGCCGTGGTAC
The DNA here is from genome assembly GCA_003022565.1 of Bacteroidetes bacterium QS_3_64_15. GTDB lineage: Bacteria > Bacteroidota > Rhodothermia > Rhodothermales > Salinibacteraceae > Salinibacter. The sequence goes on from PXTN01000074.1 coordinate 14,113, forward strand.
GACCGGCAGGGGACGCTTCTGGTCCTCATGCTTCTCTTCTGGCCCGCCGCCCTCTACGGGCTGTACCATCGGGGCGACTGGAACGGACAGTTAGACTGGGTTATTCTCGCCGGAAGCCTAGCGATGGCCCTTGTGTGGCTGTCCCTCGTGTAACCTTTTCCACCAGTAGATTTTCGCTTCCATGACGACAAATCCACTCGGCCGGAGCGGCCTCATCGTGTCGGACCTACGTCTGGGAACCATGATCTTCGGCGAGGAGTCGGGGCGAAGCACACCGCCGAAGGAGGCAAGGAAGATCGTTCACCGCTGCCTCGACGCGGCGGCAACCACATCGACACCGCCAACGTCTACGCGGACGGCCGATCGGAAGAGATCGTGGGGGCGGCCATAGAGGACCGACGCACGGACATTGTGCTGGCCACGAAGGTCCGGTTTCCGCGAGGGGCAGGGGCCAACGATGAGGGCCTCTCCCGCCAGCACATCATGCAGGCGGTGCACGAGAGCCTCCGGCGGCTCAACACGGATTGGATCGATCTGGATCGATCTCCTCTACATGCACTGCTGGGACCCGGTGACACCGCTCGGCGAGTCGCTGCCCGCTTTCGACAACCTCGTTCGGCAAGGCAAGGTCCGCTACATCGGCGTCTCGAATTTTAAGGCGTGGCAGGTCATGAAGGCGCTCGGCCTCAGCGACTCAAGCGGCTGGGCCCGCTTCGTCGCCGGGCAGTATCAGTACAGCCTCGTCAACCGCGACATCGAGTACGAATTCTCGGATCTCTGCGCGACTGAAGGCATCGGACTAATGCCCTGGGGGCCCCTTGGGGGCGGATTTCTGACCGGCAAGTACTCGCCGGATGAGCGTCCGACAGATCCGTCGTCAGAGGGCCGTATTGCCGCGACCGACGCGGTGGGGGAAGAAGCGTGGCATCGACGCAATACGGAGCGCAACTGGCGCATTTTAAACACCGTCGACGCCATTGCTCGGGAGCGCGGCGCCACCCAGGCGCAGATCGCGCTGGCCTGGCTCCGGGCGCAAGACCTCGTCTCCAGCGTCATTCTCGGCGTGCGCACAATGGAACAGCTCGAGGAAAACCTGCCGGCCGCCGACATCGATCTGACGGAGTCGGAACTCGACCGCCTCGATGAGGCCAGCGCCCTGCCCGAGCTCTATCCCTACCGCATGATCCGAGACTACGGGGCCCGCAACGCCGAGTCCTTTGGGGCGTAGGACGTGCCGGGCCGTGAGGCAGTTCTGCCGAATCTTGAGAACCTGTTTGGCGGATGGATACGTGGCCGAGACACAGTGGGCGAAGTGCAGAACGGTGCCCAAGCGACCCCTGTAGTGGAACTACCGGGGGAGTGAAGAAGCCGTTCTGCACGAGATCCACGAAGTCACAGGCCGTAGACAGTCCGCCAAACAGGTTCCGATGCCTTCTCCTACAGACCGTTCCGAATCGTTAGCCACGTTCGTTTCCTTCGCGCTCCCGCGTCCCAATTGGGGCCGCCAGCAGCGCGTCCGGGATGGCGAACGCGTTGACGAGCGCCTCCGCCTGTGGCCGCACCCCGTCGCAAAGATCGTTGACGGTGCCCCGGATCGCCTTTGCCTTGGGCGGGGTCACGTAACTGGCTTCCAGGAACCAGTCCAGACCCGCCTCGATGCGCGAGAGCGCAAAGAGCTGGCGAAGCGTAGCCAGCGCCTCACGGAGCGGCGGGTCGTCCACCGTTTCGATCGCGTCGGCAAACCGGTCCAGAATGACCCGTTCGGCCTCCGCGTGGGCGAGTTGCACGAGGTGGTCCTGCACGTCCACGAACGCGTCGAACGGGTCCATGCCGCCGTCAACGCGGCGCTCTAGGCGCTGACCCACGTTTTGGAGCATGTGCTCGGCCCGGTACTCGAACGCGCTCCGCTGGAAGTCGAGCCCCCGCAGGTGCTCGGGGTCCGTATTGCGGGTGACCACGGGATTCAGCTCCGTCACCCGGGTCGCCATCTCGTCGGCCACGAAGCGCGCCATGCCCAGCAGGTTCATGTCCCGGAACTCGCGCCGGAAGTCCGACAGCAGGCCCTTGGCCACCTGCAGCATGAGCACGGTGTTGTCCCCTTCGAAGGTGGTGAAGACATCGGTGTCGGCCTTGAGCCGCCCAATCCGATTGTCCGCCCGGTAGCCCTGCCCCCCACAGGCCTCACGGGCCTCCTGCAGCGCATCGGTGGTGTGCCAGGTGGCGTACGCCTTGAGCGCATTGGCCTCCGCCTCGATCGCGTCGAGCGACTCGTCGCGCCTTTTCGCCGCGAAGCGCGCCGTCAGGTCGTCCAGGGCAAAGTGAAGGGCGTAGGTCGTGGCCAGGCGGGGCAGAAGCCGGCGCTTGTGCGTGCGGTAGTCCAGGAGGGGCACCTCCGGCTCGTCCTTCGGCCCAAACTGGCGGCGCCGGTTGCCGTAGCGGACGGCGATCGTGAGGCCCGATTTGGCGGCGCTCAGCCCGGCCCGCGCCACGCTGATGCGCCCGCCCACCAGCGTGCTCAGCATGGTAAAAAACCGCTTGCCGGGACTCGGGATGGAGCTGTCGTAGGTGCCATCGGGCGCCACCGAGGCGTAGCGGTCGAGCATGTTCTCGCGCGGAATGCGCACCTGGTCGAACCAGAGACGCCCATTGTCCACACCATTCAGGCCCATCTTTTCGCCGCAATCACCGATGCGGACGCGCGGCATGGGTGTGCCGTCTTCGGTGCGGATGGGCACGAGAAAGGCATGGACGCCGTGCTCTTCCCCGTCGGTGTGGAGCTGCGCGAAGACGGTCGCCATCTGCCCGTGGGCCGCCGCGTTCCCAATCCACTCCTTCCGCGCCCCATCGTGCGGCGTGTTGATCACGAACTCCTCGGCTGCCGGGTCGTAGCGGGCCGTCGTCTCCAACTCCCGCACGTTGGAGCCGTGGCCCCATTCCGTCATGGCGAAACAGCCGGGCAGTTCCAGCGAGGCCGCCGGCTCCAGGTAGGCCTCGTGGTGCTTCTCTGTCCCTAGGCGGTGGATGCTCCCCCCGAATAGTCCAAACTGCACACCGAACTTGATGACTAGGCTGAGGTCGTGGTAGGCGAGCGTCTCGAACACGGTGATGAACTTCCCCATGTCCCCGTCCCCCCCGTGCTCCTCGGGGTATCCCAGGCCCCCGAGGCCCTGCTCGGCCAGCCGTTCACACCAGTGCAGCACCTGCTCGCGATAGGCCGGGGTGTCGAGATCGGGCCGGTATGCGAAGACTGGGTCCTGGAGCAGCGTGCGAACGCGCTCGCGGAGGTCAGCGTGCGTGCCGTCGAGGAGGGCGGTCAGGGCGTCGACCTCGAATGGTGCTTCGACCGCGGGCGGCTCCGGCTCCGGGCGCTCACCGAGCAGGTCGCTGAGGACCTCCTCCCCATCGATGTTGAGGGCGGCCTCGATGTCCTCCAGGGCGCGCCGGGACGGCTCCGGCAGAGCAGCCCCGTCGCCCCCACCCGCCGCGATCGACACCCCGAGCTCGGCGAGCGAGCACCGCGTGGTGACCGACGTTCGGGCCGCTCCCTCTTTCAGGGCGCGTACCCATCGGAAGTACTGCGTGGGCGTCGGGGGCGACTGCGGATCCAGGTGGCCGCAGATCTCCTCGCGGGTCGAGGCGTCAATCCAGTCCTGTGCCCGAATCTGCCTGCGAATCGTGTCGGCCTCGGAAGGGACAAGCACCCCGTCCGCCCACGCAACGTAGAGCAACGGAAGGACGGCACGAACGTGCGGGGAGGAGGTGTCGAGCATGACGGTTGCGGCATGTAGGCGTGAGTGCGTGTGGGCGTTCGGGCGTGAGAAGGCGTTCCGGTGTTCGCAGGAAAGATCCTCCGGAGCCAGCAAGTCGCACCGGTGTGTCCCTGAAAGGCTTCCGTGACCGAGAGGGTTGTCCCGTTACCGGGAGATGCGGTCGCTCACTTCCCTCCCTCAGGCCCCCCTTCTCCCACGCTCTCCACTTAAACAGTGCGCATGTGCTCGGAGTGCTCGTGCACCGCCTCCACGAACACGCGGGCGTGCTCGGGGTCGTGGTCCGGGAGCATGCCGTGACCCAGGTTTGCAATGTGCTGATGCGGCCCGAAGCCGGCAAGCATGTGGTGCACCTCGCGGCGAAGAACCTCCGGGGGCGCGTAGAGCGCGCACGGGTCGAGATTGCCCTGCAGGACGGCCCGATCGGCCACCGCATCGCGGGCCGTGTCTGGGGCCATGGTCCAGTCGAGGCTAATGATGTCATAGTCCGTATCCGCGAGTGCTTCGAGCGCGTGGTGCACTCCTTTGGCAAAAACCACCAGCGGCACGTCGGGGTGGGCATTCTTGACGCGCGCGGCAATCTCCTCCAGGTACGGAAGGCAGAACGTGCAGAAGGTGTCCGGGCTGTGGAGGCCCGCCCACGAGTCGAACACCTGAAGCATCTGCGCCCCGGCCTCCACCTGTCCGATGAGGTACTCGACGATCACGTCGGTCGTGCGCTGCAGGAGCGCCTTGCTGGCCTCGGGGTGGCGATAGAGCCACCGCCGCGCGGCCCGGTACGACTTGCTCCCCCCTCCCTCCACCATGTACGCCATGAGGGTCCACGGCGCCCCGGCAAAGCCGATGAGGGGGACGCGCCCGTTCAGCTCCGTCCGCGTCACCGCGAGGGCCTCGAAGACGTGCCCGAGGGCCGCGTCCACGTCCGGCTCCACGAGCCGCTCCATCTCCTCGGGCGTGGTCAAGGGCTGGGGAAACGTGGGCCCCTGCCCGGACACCATCTTTACCGTCAGCCCCATTGCTTCCGGCACCACCATGATGTCACAGAACAGGATGGCTGCATCAACCGGAAGGCGCTCCACGGGTTGAATCGTGACCTCCGCCGCGAGCTCGGGGGTCTCTACAACCTCAAAAAAGCTATGCTCCTCCCGAACGGCCCGGTACTCAGGCAGATAGCGGCCGGCCTGTCGCATCATCCAGACGGGCGTGCGGTCGGTGGTCTCCCCGCGGGCGGTGCGGAGAATGAGGTCGTTCTTCAGAGGCGGAAACGAAGCCATTCAAGGAGAAGAGTCGTGCGAAGAGAAGCCGTTTGCGTGAGGCGTAGAGCGTTGGGGATTAACCCAGACGATGCCGCGGGGACGGGGGGACACGGAGACGCGAAGGACGCACCCAAACTGATTCAGACAAGTACGTGCAACGCACAGCGTTAAACGTATAACGCTCAGGATATTACGGGTAGAGATGCTGCGCCAGGAAGTCGGTCGTTCGCGTCCAGGCCTGTTCGGCGGCCTCGGGCTCATAGCTCTCACCCGAGGGGTTGGCGAAGGCGTGGCCGGCGTCGTAGTAGTGAATCGCCCCGTCCGCCTCAGTCTCTTCGAACCGCGACTCGAACGTGCGAGCGGTCTCAATCGAAACGGCCTGGTCCTCCCGACCAAAATGAGCGAGGAGCGGCGTCGTGGTCTGCCGGAGCACGTCCGTCGTCACGGATTCCGGATTTCCGTAGTAAGCCACTGCCGCGTCATACCGTTCGGGCGCCGCCGCCACGGCCCCAAACGTGCGACCGCCTCCGAAGCACCAGCCCATCACCGCGACGCGCGGGGCCCCCGCCTCGGAGCGGAGGTAGTCGTGGGCATCTTGCAGATTGGTCGCGAGTCGCTGTTGCCGCCCCATGGCCTGTTGCATCAGGGCCTGGGCGGAGTCGGACGTGCCGGCAGTTTTCCCCTGATAGAGGTCCACGGCGAGGGCCCGATAGCCCTGCCCCGCGAGGCGACGCGTGGCGGTGCGAATGTTGTCGTTGAGGCCCCACCACTCGTGGATCACCACCACGCCGGGCAGCTGTGACGCGGACGGATCTTGGCCGCGGGCTTCCAGGACGGAATCCGGATGGGCGGGGGCGACGAGATAGCCGGTCACGGGAGTACCGTCCGCAGTCTCCGTGTAGACGACCGTCTCGGTGGTCACCGGACTGTTCGGAGCCCGGGCCGCCTCCGTGGCCGTGGGGGTGTCGCCCTCATGCTCTTCCGCCATGCGGTCAGCCTCTGAAGCGTCGTCTGAGCCGCAACCGAGCAGCAAAACGAACCCAAAAAGCGCAAGGAGCACAATGGAGAGACGCATGGAGTACGAGATGTTTGGGAGAGACGAGGGGTGAGAGGGGATGGCCAGCAATCCAGGAGAGCAAAGCAGTCCAGTGCCGGCGGGTTCCTTCGCCGGACAGACTGGGAATGTTTTCCTCAAGGGTCGCCGAACCATCTCTACGCCGGAAGGTTCGGAGCCTCGACCCGCATTTTGTCCATCCGTTCCTCTCCTCGTGGCGTCGCAGTCTTCGTTGCCCTACACCGGCGAACTCGGGCGCAAGGCCCTCCACCTGCTGGCCCTGTCGCTCCCGCTTGGCATGTGGTGGCTCGGCATGCCCCTGGCGCTTTATCTCCTCGTCCCCATGGCGCTCGTCGCCGTGACGGCCGACGTGGTGCGGGCGCACTCCACCTCGTTCGACGCGCTAATTCGGTGGATCTTTGGTCCCCTCATGCGGGCGGAAGAGTTGCCCGAGAAAGACGCGGACGTTCGGTTCAACGGTGCCACCTGCGTGGTGGTCAGTGCGGCGCTGATGGCGCTTCTGTTTCCCCTCCGCGTGGCGGTCCCGGTCCTGGCGATGACCATGCTGGCGGACGCGGCCGCGGCGGTCGTCGGTCGTCGGCTGGGCCGGCACCCATGGGGTTCCCTGTCGGCGACGGTCGAGGGGACGGCGGCCTTCGTGGCGATGGGCCTCGCGATTATGGCCTGTTTTCCGGCGGTCGCCTTCGGGCCGGCTGCCGCAGGCGTCCTGGTGGGGGCCGTGGTGGAGGTCCTTCCCCTCCCGGTCAACGACAACATTCGGGTGCCGGTCGTGGCAGCGCTCGTCGTGGTGGGAGGCGAGACCCTGTTTTTTGGGAAGCCCTTCGTTTTATTCGCCGGGCTCCCTGCGTAATCCTCCGTCCTGGGAGCTCCGCGGTCGAACCTGCAGGCGTCCATCAGGTAGGAGAATTCTCGCACCTCACGGACTCTTCCTCTGCCAATCGACATGCCCGACGACGACACGCTCTCGGCCTCTGCACTGCGGCGCATCACCGGACTGGAGCCGTCTCCGCAGCCGTCGATCATTCCGGTGCGCACCCCCATCGTGCTCATGCACGGCTTTGGGGTCGGGGCGTCGTTCCGTCGGGGCGGGCACCTGCATCAGGAGGCCCTCCACCTGCGCTCGCGAGGCGTTCGGGCGATCGCGCCCAACGTGTCCCCCTATAGTACTGTGTGCGCCCGAACGGCCCAGTGGGACGACCGCCTGCGTCGCGTTCTCGAGGAGGTGCAGACTCAACGACTGGTCCTTGTGGCGCACTCGATGGGCGGCCTCGATGCCCGCTACCTGATTTCGGAGATGGGCTGGCACGAGCAGGTCGACGCGCTCGTAACGATCGCCACGCCCCATCGGGGCTCCGCCGTGGCCTCCCTCGTCCTCGACCAGCCGGAGCTTGTGCGCAACTGGCTGACGGACGCGGCGGATTGGCTGGGCACCCACATCCTGGAGGACGGCTCGGCCGACCTCCGCCAGGCCCTCACGGAATTTACGCCCGAGTACATAAAAAACACCTTCAATTCCGAGGTCCCTGATCATCCCGACGTGGCGTACTGGTCCTACGGCTGCCAGGCGGGCAAGGGAACCGATGCACCCATTGCCCCCATCTTCCGGTATTCAAACCAGTATCTCTTCGAGCGCGAGGGGACAAACGATGGCATCGTGAGCGTGCAGAGTGCCCACTGGGGCGAGTACCAGGGCACCGTCGACGCCGACCACAGTCGACAGGTGGGCCTCTCCCCCGGCCTCGCCTCGCATTTCGACTCCAATGCCTTCTACGCCTCGATCGCAAAAAAATTGGCCGACGACGGCTACTGAGGGGGGAGGTGTGGACGTACGTGGACATACGGACGTCTGGACGGAATGCTCAACCCTCAACGCCAACCCCTCAACCTCTAACTCGTACCGCCTCGTGTCGTCCGATCAGCGCTTCAAGCTCTTTTCGGATCCGGTCCACGGGTTTATTTCCGTGCCGAAGAACGTGATCATGGACCTCATCCAGACCCCCGAGGTTCAGCGGCTCCGCCGGATTCGTCAGCTCGGGGTGGGGCATCTCGTCTTTCCGGGCGCCGAGCACACCCGCTTCAACCACGCGCTGGGGGCGATGGCGCTCATGCAGGACGCCCTCACGAATCTCAATGAGAAAGGTACCCCCATCTCGCCCGAGGAGGAAACCGCCGCGCTGACCGTAGCGCTCCTCCACGACGTGGGGCACGGGGCCTTCTCACATACGCTGGAGCACCAGCTCATTGACGACTTTTCGCACGAGGACATGAGCCGGGTCCTGCTGGTGAACCTGAACGAACGGATGAACGGCACGCTCAACACGGCCCTGGCCATCTTTGACGACGACTACGAGCGGCCGTTCTTCCACCAGCTCGTGTCGAGCCAACTCGACATGGACCGGCTCGACTACCTGCGCCGCGACTCCTTCTACACGGGCGTGGCGGAGGGCGAGGTGGGCGTCCAGCGCCTGCTCAAGACCATGCGCGTGCATCCCCTCCAGGGCGGGCCCGACGCCGAGGTCATGATCGAGGCCAAGGGCATCTACGCCGTGGAAAACTTTCTCATCTCGCGGCGGCTGATGTACTGGCAGGTTTACCTCCACAAGACCGTGCTGGCGGGCGACGAGCTCCTTCGAGGTGTCTTGCGTCGGGCCCAGGAGCACCTCGACGGCAGTGGAGCGCCCGACTGGCTGCAGCGAGGCTCCCGGAGCCTTCTGTTCTTTCTGAGGAACGACGTTCACGTCGACCAGATCGACGCCCCGAAGGTCCGCGACCATTACCTTCAGCTCGACGACACCGACATCCTCTTCAGCCTGAAGCAGTGGATGAAGGGCCCCGATCCCATCCTGGCGGACCTGTGTCGGCGCTTCATTAACCGCGTCTTCCTGCGCGTGACCTTTCTTCCTGAGTTTCCCGCTCAGGACCAGCTTGAGACCTGGCGGCGCCAAGTCGCCGAGTGGCTCGTGGATCAGAACCTCGTCGCCCAAACCGAGGCCCGCTCGGCCGCCCGTCACTACCTCTCGGTGAACGTGTCGCGCCACACCGCCTACGACAGCGACCAGGAACTGATCGGCATCCTGGGCCGGGACGGCACGGTTCAGGAGCTCTCCGAAATGGCCGACACGGCCACCATCTCCGACCTGACGGAGTTCGTGGAGAAGCCGTATATCTGCTTCCCGAAGCCGGTTGACCTTGACGTGCCCGCCGTCGCCGGAGACTGAGCGCAGCACCTCGCTTTCCTTCGGGTCTCTCATCGAAGCCGGAATGACTGTTCAGGTCAGTCGCAAAAATCCGCTCCCGACTCCCGGCCACACCGTGGAACGACTCTCCCAAAGACATTCCTCTCTCGACCGTTGCCGTCCATCCCGCCGTCCCCCCTCCCCACTCTCCGTTCCCCCACTCCCCAAAACCGGAACAGGGATTTTCATGGTGGCGTTAGGAAGGTCCCAGCGCGAGTGCTACTCAACTGGTTTTCCTCCCCATGCCCGACACTGCTTCCCCCACTTCCGACGTTTCCACCGAGGACGCCCCAATTCAAATCAGCCCGAACGCAGCGAAGGAGATTCGGAAGATCATCCGCAAGAAGAATATTCCGGACGGTTATGGGCTCCGCGTCGGCGTGAAAGGTGGCGGCTGTTCGGGAATGAGCTACGTGCTTGGCTTTGACAGAGAGCGTGAGAAGGACCGCGTGTTTGAGATCGACGGAATCACCGTCTACATGGACAAGCGACACGGGCTCTATCTGATGGGCACCACCATCAACTACCACGACGGCCTGGACGCACGGGGCTTTACGTTCGAAAACCCCAACGCCACGGAAACCTGTGGCTGCGGGGCGAGCTTTGCGGCCTAACGCGTCTCACTGTGCCCTGCCCTGCTCACCGGTCATTCATCCTGCGGCGCGTCCGCGGGCACTCAGCGCTTCCCGTTCGGATGGACGGCCCATTTTGGGACGAGGGCTAGATTGTAACGCTCCTGGATTTTTGACCCCCAATGGAGCAGACCTCCTGGGTAGGGGAACAGAGCAGGTAGACGCACGGTTATCAGAGAGGCCATGTGCTTTGCGGGCGGGGTCGTCAGAAGGGGCAGGATGCAAGCTCGATCTCTCTTCTCTCCCCTGCCGCGTAGGGCGCCGACGCGGCGCTTTTGATCGCTCAATCCACCAAGGTATGGAAGGCAACTTTTCGAACCGTGTCCGAGACGTGATTTCGTACAGCCGCGAAGAGGCGGTCCGACTCGGGCATGATTACATCGGAACGGAGCATCTTCTGCTCGGCCTCATCCGCGAAGGCGAGGGGATCGCCGTCAAGATTCTCCGCAACCTCGGGTGCGACCTGCTGAAGCTCAAAGAGTCGGTAGAGGACACGGTTCGCAGCACCAGCAGCTCGACCTCGGTCGGGAACATTCCTCTGACCAAGCAGGCCGAGAAGGTGCTGAAAATCACGTACTTGGAAGCAAAGCTTTATAAGAGTGACGTCATCGGGACGGAGCATCTCCTCCTGAGTTTGCTCCGGGACGACGAAAACATCGCCGCGCAAATTCTCCAACAAGGATTTTCAGTGACATACGACGCCGTGAGAAACGAGCTAGACTCTATTATCAGTGGCAAAGCCTCATCTTCCAGCGGGAGTAGCGGATCTGGAGGTCGCCTCTCGTCCGGCTACGGGCAGGAGAGCGGCGAATCCGAGAAAAGCAAGACGCCGGTGCTGGACAACTTCGGTCGGGATCTGACCGAGCTGGCGGAGGAAGATGACCTCGATCCGATCATCGGGCGCGAGGAAGAGATCAAGCGCGTCGCCCAGGTCCTGAGTCGGCGCAAGAAAAACAATCCGGTCCTCATCGGAGAGCCGGGCGTTGGCAAGACTGCCATTGCGGAGGGCCTGGCCGCGCGGATCGTGGACCGCAAGGTCAGCCGCGTGCTGTACGACAAGCGGATCGTGACGCTGGACCTCGCCTCCCTGGTGGCCGGCACCAAGTATCGCGGCCAGTTCGAGGAGCGAATGAAGGCCGTGATGAAGGAGCTGGAGAACAACGAGGACATCATCCTCTTCATCGACGAGATCCACACGATTGTCGGTGCCGGCGGTGCGTCCGGCAGTCTCGATGCCTCGAACATGTTTAAGCCCGCGCTCGCCCGCGGCGACCTCCAGTGCATTGGAGCCACCACCCTCGACGAGTACCGGCAGAACATTGAGAAGGACGGCGCGCTCGACCGTCGCTTCCAAAAAATTATCGTTGATCCGTCCACGCCGGAGGAGACGATCAACATCCTCTCCAACATCAAGCCGTACTACGAGGACCACCACAACGTCCGCTACTCGGAGGAGGCGATTGAGCTGGCGGTGCAGCTTAGCGACCGGTACATCACCGATCGCTTCCTGCCGGACAAGGCCATCGACGTGATGGACGAGGCCGGCGCCCGCGTGCACCTCTCCAACATCAAGGTGCCCCCCGACATTCTGGAGCTTGAAGAGAAGATCGAGGAGGTTCAGGAAGAGAAGAATCAGGTCGTCAAGAGCCAGCGCTTCGAAGAGGCGGCCCGCCTCCGGGACCGGGAGAAGACGCTTCAGGAGGAACTAGAGCAGGCCAAGACGGAGTGGCACGAGCAGGCCGAGACCGAAGTCCACGACGTGACCTCCGAGGAGATTGCCGGGGTCGTCGCCATGATGACCGGCATTCCGGTCGACAAGATCAGCGAGCCGGAGCAGGAGAAGCTCCTCAAGATGGAGGACTCGCTCAAGGAGCGCGTTGTCGGCCAGGATGAGGCCATCGAGAAGCTCTCGAAAGCCATCCGGCGCACCCGCGCGGGCTTGAAGGACCCCGAGAAACCGATTGGATCCTTCATCTTCCTCGGCCCCACGGGCGTGGGCAAGACCGAGCTCGCGAAGGTCTTGACGGAGTACCTCTTTGAGTCGCAGGAGTCGCTCATTCGCATCGACATGAGCGAGTACATGGAGAAATTCTCTGTGAGCCGCCTCGTGGGGGCCCCACCGGGGTACGTGGGTCACGAAGAGGGGGGCCAGCTCACTGAGAAGGTGCGCCGTAAGCCATACTCGGTGGTGCTGCTCGACGAGATTGAGAAGGCACACCCGGACGTGTTCAATATCCTCCTCCAAGTACTGGACGACGGCATCCTAACCGACGGAATGGGTCGCCGGGTGGACTTTCGCAACACGATCCTCATCATGACGTCCAACATCGGCACGCAAGACATTAAGTCCTTCGGTCAGGGCATCGGCTTTGATCAGACGGAGGGCGACGAGATGAACTACACGTCCATGAAGTCCACCGTGCAGGATGCCCTCAAGAACGTCTTCAATCCGGAGTTTCTGAATCGGATCGACGACGTGATCGTCTTCAATCCGCTCAATAAGGACAACATCTTCGACATCATCGACATCATGTCGGAGGACCTGTTCGAGCGGGCCGAGGAACTGGGGCTGGATCTCCGGTTCGACGAGGCGGCTAAGGAGTTCCTGACGGACAAGGGCTTCGATCAGAAGTACGGGGCGCGCCCGCTCCGCCGGGCCCTTCAGAAGTACGTGGAGGATCCGATGGCCGAGGACATTCTCCACGACGAGATCACGGAGGGCGACACGGTGATCATTACCCACGACGGGGAGTCGGAGGAGCTCTCCTTTGAGGTCAAGGAGGGCGAGGCGCCCACCGAGACGCCCACGGCTGGGACCGAGGGCTCCGCAAACGGCACATCCGAAGTTTCTGCGGAAGATGTGGCCGGACAGGCCCCGACCGACGAAAACGGCTCCGGGGAGACGTCCACCGCGGCCGAAGGGGATTGACATCCTCTTCCTCGTTTCTCTTCCCCTCCGTTCGGCAAGGGCGAGCGGAGGGTTTTCTTTTGGCCCGGGGTCTTTCGCGTCGCCATTACTGTGGAGGCTCCTCCTCGTCGCCGGGCGCGAGCCGAACGGTGTGCATGCGTTCCCCCGGTTCTTCTGCTCTCGTCACGACTGGGACCTGCTGCCGGAATGAAGGCCCATCGGTCACGAAGGTGTGGAAGGCCCCGCGCTCGCCGCAGGAATCTACGTCGTCGGGCAGATCGTCGAGAAAGGCCTCGTTGTAGACCCGCCCGGCGAAGGAGGGATCGAGCTGGGTCGTGTCGACGGCCGTGACCACCGCACGGTAGCCGCGCTCCAGGAAGCGGCGCGCCAGCCACGTCGTGTCACGCTGCCAGAGGGGAAAAAGCGCGGTCGCCCCGAGGGACTTGATCGCCTGTTCCCGGTAGGCGCGCACATCGTCGAGGAAGAGGTCCCCCGCCACGACGGTCCTGAACCCGCCGTCGAGCAGCGGCGTGAGGGCCGCGTCGAGCCGAGCCTCATACACGTCATTCGGGGGCATGGCGGGCACCCGCATCACGTGCAGAGGGAGGCTCAGCGCACCGGCCTGTTGCCGAATGAGGGACAGGGGCGTGCCGTGCATGGTTACACGGTCCTCGCCCTCGACGACGGTCGTGAGGAGCGCCTCAATCCGCCGGGGTGACTGGCTGTGGAGCACGTCGAGGGCGAGGGCGGCATCTTTGCCCCCGCTCCACAGGAGGACGAAGCCGTCTGGGGAATCTGGGGTGGGCATGGAAGACTGATCGCTCGGAGCATATCGATGCTGCAGGTGGGGAGCCGTGGACCGCGCCGTTATCGGAGGGACAGCGGACCGCCAAGAGGCGTCGTATTCCGCAATCTTCCGCGCTGGGAGCAACGGCGAGGGCCGGAGGTCATGCTGCTTGCAGCACGAGTAGTCTCCGGGCTGCGCCCTGAGCGTAGCGAAGAAGTGCTTTCAGAATGCGCTGGAAGCGACAGCGACCAAGCATTCCTGAGGGGTCCGCCGCCTCAGCGAAAGTTATCACGGGTCAAAACTCTTGGTGCCTACTGCGCCCCCGAGGCGCCCGTTCGGTATTGACCGATTGTTCACCGCCGTTCTGTATCACGGTCCCGGTCTAGTAGTACGGACAGATTGGCGCTTTTCCCACCGAATGACCCGCCTACCCCATGTCCGACGATTGCTTCCGCTCCTTGTCCAGCCACGCCGACTGGGCCGATGCTCGCTCGCGCTCCGAGGAGCAGCCGGTTCTTCTGTACAAACATAGCTCGGCGTGCCCGGTAAGCGGCAACGCCGACACGGAGATGCAACAGCTGGCCGAGGAGGAGGATCTGCCCATTTACAAGCTCGTGGTGCAGGAGAGCCGAGCCCTATCCGATGAGATTGCCGACACGCTCGGCGTGCGCCACGAGACGCCCCAGGCGATTGTCCTGGATCAGCAGGAGCCCGCCTTCGATGCGTCTCACTTCGACGTCACGGCCGAGACGCTCCGTGAAGCGCTCCACTCCGCAACTGTGTCCGCCGAATAGCCCCCCAAGTCATGCGCCCCCTGTTGACGGCCCTCAGCGCTCTTGGTTTGGTCTTTCTGCTCGTCGCCTGCGGGGGGGACGACCAGAGTTCGTCGGACACATCCTCGGCGTCCTCTGCCTCGTCCGGCCCCCTCCCCGGAAAAGTGCGGGACGTGGAGCCCGAGCCGGTGCCGGACCTCACGCTCGAAACGCTGGACGGTGCGTCGATCGATCTCGCCAAGCAGGACGGACGGGTGCTGCTTGTCAATTTTTGGGCCACCTGGTGCGCCCCCTGCCGTGAAGAAATTCCCGACCTCAAGGCGCTGCATTCCGACCTCAAGGAGGACGGCCTCACCGTCATCGGAGTCGCGCTCGACCGTAAGGGTCGGGAGGTCGTCGATCCCTTCGTGGATCAGCACGAGATCAACTACCCCATCGTCGTAGACGCCGAGGGCACTGCGGAGGCCGAGTTCGGCCCCATCCCCGGCCTGCCTACCACGATCCTCGTGACACCCGACGGTCAGATCACGAAGCGCGTAGTCGGCATCTTCCCCACCGACGAAATGAGGCCGACCCTCCAGGACATGCTCGATGCAAGCGGGCCGGCCTGACGGAGTGGGGGCGTTATTCGTCCTCGTCTTCCTCCTCTTTGTCTTCCTGCTCCCGGTCCATGAGGTAGTCCTCCAGGCTACCCACGACGACCCGGGTCTCTTCGTCGACCTCGACGTCCTCGACGTCGCCAGCCCGGATGAGCTTCTTGATCTTTTTCCGGTCGATTTGCTTGAGAATGCGACGCGCCTCCGTCCGACTCACAACGTCTTCCCGGTAGTCGGCCGCGAAATCCTCTAGAAAGCCCAGCGTCTCGTCGGAGACATCGATCATGCGGATCTCCTCGTTCGTGTCGGAGAGGGACCAGTAAAGATCCGCGTCGATCAGGTGGCGGTCGGTCCAGCGAACGAGAGTTTGCTTCGAAATTTGAAGGTGGTCTGAGAGCTCATCCAGCGGCATCGCCTTCGGCTGCCGGGAAGTGGTGGGTCGATCAGGCACAATACGAATCCAGTAGCATTGGAAATATAGTTAGCTGCTTTTGGACGTAGAATGTCCATTTTTGTTCCTCTTCTTGTATGCACGGTCACGGCAATCGCATCTTCGCGACGGCGGCCTGTTCTCATCGTTCTACGGGGTCAGAAATTCGGTGCCCCCACGCGCCCTGACCGGAGGGAAAGAGGTGCTTTCAGAGTGCGCCCTGACCGCAGGGAGGAAGTGCTTTCAGAGTGCTCCCGCGCCCCCATTTGCCTGTCATTCCTGGCGTTCTCCTGCGATCAGAGGCACCTGTGCCTCCTTTGCTCACCCGAGCTCTTAATATACGATCGCCCTGCACACACGGTGCATCACATATTTTTCCTCCACTTCGCACACGCGTCCGATGCCTTCGCCCTACTCCAAGGAGGACTGGAAAGCCCGCATTGAGCCGCACCTCTCAACTTCGCTCCGCGCCGTGAGTGACGACATCACGCGCACGGACGTGATACAGGAGTGGCTGCACAACGCCTCCATGGAGGCGGCCGAGGGCCTGGGCCAGGTTTCAGGGATGCAGGCCAACATGCAGGGCTACATGCGAATGATGAACGCGCTCGAGAACCGCTTTCCCGAACTCCTCGCCGCGGTGGAGGACCTCACCGGCGGATGCGGACACGTGGATCTGCACTGGCGGCCAACAAACCCAAACTTTAGCCGGGTGGAGGTGGCCTTCAACCGGGACTTCTCGGTGGACCTGTTCGTGCGGCTGGAGGGACTCACGACGAAAGCCACCCGATCTGCGATCGACACCGTGGCGGAGACGCTGCCCGACGGGTCTCCCTTCCCCAATCGTCCGAACACGGCCACTGGCCTGGTGGGCTACGACGGCTCGTGCCTGGGGGTGCGGGTGCGCGAGCACCTCGCCGACGATGGACAGGGCCGGTACCGCACCGTGACGCTCCTGCCGGAGGACGAGGACGACGTCAATCTCCGCTCCCTGCAGGACGCCGCGCGCCGCCTCTGTCAGGTCTTGGCCCCGGCCGATTCGTCGTCGGGGGGCTGATCGTCCGGGGCGCCCGACGCGGCCGGCAGGGCGGCGACCTCGTCGACGCCGCGGATGGCCCACCCCTCCTCCCCATCGTCGGCGGCAAACCAGAGGCGAGCCCCCGGCTGTAGGAACTCGCTCAGAAACTGGACGAACCGTTTGGGGGCGACGTTGGCCGGCACTTCGTCGCTCGCTAGTTCGAGCACGTCGTCGCGAAGGCGAAAGTAGCCGAGGGCGAAGGGAAGTGGGCCCTCGGTCTCCGTGCTCAGTTCGTCTCGGTACACCTGACTTGCCTCCCGAAGCGACTGGATGAGCTCGACGGTGAGCCATTGTTTTTCGCGTCCCGCGATGAGGCGGTGGTGGCGCCGCTCGAACATCTTGAGCACCAGATTCTCGAGCGTGTCGCGCCGCTCGGGGCGGACGGTCGTGTTCTCGACGCGACAGCGATAGCGGTCGGGCATGGGGACCTCGCAACAGGTTCGCAATCACCGGTTTCCCCCGGCTCTACAGCTCCGGTGCGCCGTACAGAAGGGGGGGCCGATGCGTTCCTGCCCTCCCTCCATCTACGTTCCCATTCAATGGACACAGTCACGCAAATTACACTGGGCGCCGCCGTCGGCGAGGCGATCGCCGGACGCGAGGCGGGAGGCAAGGCCCCGCTCTGGGGCGCCTTCTTCGGCTTGCTGCCAGACCTGGACGTGCTGGCCAACCCCTTCCTGACGGAGGTGCAGGCCCTTACCCTGCACCGAAGCGTCACGCACTCGCTGCTCTTCACAGCCCTGGTCACCCTGGGGGCTGCCGCGGGCCTTCGGCGCCTCCATCGCGGGTCGTCGGTCTCGGCGGGGCGGTGGGGCGCGCTGGTATTCGCGGCGCTCCTCACCCACGTGGGGCTCGACTGCCTCACGACGTACGGCACACAGGTCTTCTGGCCGTTCAGCGACTATCCTGTCATTTACGGGACCATCTTCATCATCGACCCCCTGTACACGATTCCCCTGGCGACGGGGCTGCTGGTGTCACTCCGGTGGACCCCCACCGCACGGAGGCGACGGTGGGCCAACTACGCGGGCCTCGCGCTGAGCTCGGCGTACCTGCTCTGGACGGTCGTCAACAAGCAGCATGTGAGCCAGGTGTTTGCCGGCGCGCTTAACAGGACCGCGCCCAAATACGAGCGCGTGTTCACGGCCCCCACTCCCTTCAACAACCTGCTCTGGCAGGGCATCGCCGAGGCCGACGACGGCTATTACATCGGCTTCTATTCGCTGCTGGACGACGATCAGTCGATTGATTTCCGACACGTGCCGAAGCGCCACGACCTGCTGGGCGACGCTCGAGAGAATCCCGTCGTCCAGCGGTTGCGTCACTTCTCGCGGGGCTATTACATCGTCCGCCGCACGCCCGACGGAGGCCTTCGGATCCATGATCTCCGCTTCGGCCGCAACGATCTGGGGCTGACCTCCAACGGCCAGTACCTATTCACGTACCGCCTGCAGGAGGGGCCGGACGGGCGCATCGTGGGCATGCGGCGCAAGGAGCCGCCCCTTCGAGTCACGCGCCCGCTCCTTCGCAAATTCGTGGCCCGGATCCAGGGCCAAACGGAGGGTGTGCCGCCCACTCCAGATGCAAATTCCGAGTAACTGGACCGTTTCCTTGTTGCGTGAGGCGGTCCAAAATTGATACTTCCCCTTCCGCCTCAGTACCTTCAGGGCAGTTTCGAGTTTACCCTCCGCCGCACCTGCCTTCCAGCCTATGAATGATTTCCGCGCTCAAGACTATTTGAACGCCGAGACGATCCAGCTGCTCGGCTTGTATGTCCTCAGCATCGTTGCATTCATTCTCATCCTCATCGCGGGGTGGTACGCGGCCAGCTGGGCCCGCAACGCGATCCGCGGTCAGCTCGATCGGCCAACGATCGACAGCACCCTGACAAAGTTTGCGGGCAACTTTGCGTTCTATGCCATCCTTCTCCTGGCCATTTTTGCTGGCCTAGAGACGGTGGGTGTCGAAACCGCCAGCTTCGTCGCGGTGCTCGCCGCCGCGGGATTCGCGGTGGGGCTCGCCCTGCAGGGCACACTCGCCAACTTCGCGGCCGGCATTATGCTGCTCATTTTCCGGCCCTTCAAGATCGGCGACTACGTCGAGATCGCCGATGAGAAAGGCTTTGTGCGGGACATCTCCCTCCTTTTTACCCGCATCACGACGCGCGGGAACCGTCTCATTATCGTTCCGAACGACGATATCTTCGGGTCCACCATCGAAAACATCTTCGCCAAAGACCCCATCCGCGTCGACTGTGACGTGGGCACCGATTACCCGGCGGATATCGACGCCACCCGCGAGGTGCTTTTGGAGGCCGCCCGAAGTGTGGAGGACCGCGTCGAGGACAGGGGCGTGCAGGCCGCCCTCAAAGGCCTGGGCGACTCGTCGATCGCCTGGCAGGTGCGCGTCTGGGCTACGCCCGACGATTACTTCCGCCTCCGCCAGGAGCTAGCCCGGCAGGTCAAATACAAGCTGGACGAAGCCGAGATTGGCATTCCCTACCCGCAGATGGACGTGCATCTCGACGAACTGAACGGCGAGCCCGAGGCGGAGTAGTCCCCGTCGCGTGTGTCCTTTCCGGAAAGTGCCCGCCCTGGAGGAACGTGCAACGGGTCGTACGCTAGGAGTGGCTGAACCTGCTCACCATCCTCTTTCAACAGACGGATTCCAACGATATGCCTACACGCTCTGCGGACGCTACCTGGACGGACAACCTCTCCGATGGCAACGGCACCATGACGCTCGAAAGCGGCGCCTACGAGGGCGCCTACTCGTTCCGCTCCCGCTTCGAAGACGGCGCCGGTTCGAACCCGGAAGAGCTGATTGCCGCGGCCCACGCCGGCTGCTACTCCATGGCCCTCTCCAACGTGTTGGACGAGGCGGGATACGATCCCGAAGCGGTCAACACCACCGCGGACGTGACGCTCCGCATGGTCGACGAGGAGCCCACGATTACAGGCATTCACCTGAACACGGAGGCGACCGTTCCCGACATCGACGACGACACGTTTCAGGAGCACGCCGAGGCGGCCAAGGAGGGCTGTCCAGTGTCGAAGGCGCTCACGGGAACCGAGATCACCCTCGACGCGAGCCTCGCCTAACCGAGCCTCCTCCCAGACCTAGCCCAGTGTTCTCGCAAGAGGCGTAGCGAGGCACAAGAGGCGGTTCACAATGCCATGTCCGCACCGCAGGCGATGCCACGCATCGTCGAGGAATAAACGTGAGCAGATTGAGCCGCCGCTGACGCCGCAGTAGCGTCCCATGAGAAATCCGGGGTAGCCGATCAGGCCCTGGATCCTCGCGTGAGGATCCGGGGCGTTGGTCTGTGGACCTACGAAACGACCTGTAGGACGATCTTGCCAGCATTCTCGTTGTTCTCCATGCGGCGGTGGGCGTCGGCCACCTCGGTCCAGTCGTAGGTCGAATCAATGACAGGGCGGATCCGCCCATCCACAAATTCCGGCAGCACGTTGCTCGCGAACTCCTGCGTGAGCTGGATTTTGTAATCGAGGCTGCGGTTGCGAAGGGTGGTGGCGAGCAGGTGGGCGCGCTTGGCCATCAGGCCGCGCAGGCTCACCTTCTCGACCGTGCTTCCGCCCAGGGTGGCGAGCAGAACGATTCGCCCGTCCATAGCCAGGGACGCCACGTTCTTGTGAAAGTAGGGGGCGCCGATGAAGTCGAGGACGATGTAGACCCCCTCCCCGTTCGTCTGATCCTCGACCTGGGCAGCAAAATCTTCCGACTCGTAGTCGATGGTCGCCTCCGCCCCGAGGTCGCGGCACACCTTATGTTTTGGGGCCGAGGCGGTGATGTACGGGTGGGCGCCCGCCTCTTTGGCGAGCTGGATGGCCGCGGTGCCCACGCCACTGGCCCCGGCGTGGACGAGCACCTCGTGGCCGCTCTGCATCCCACCCAGCCAGTGCAGGGCCTGATAGGCCGTCAGGAAGACCTCCGGAATCGCCGCAGCCTCTTGCATCGAGAGGCCCGGCGGCACGGCCATAAGCAGGTCCTCGTGAACGACGACCTGCTCGGCGTAGCCGCCCCCCGCAAGCAGCGAACATACGCGGTCTCCCTCGTGCCAGTCGACGACCCGGTCGCCGGCCTCTTCCACCACGCCGGCCATTTCGAGCCCGAGGATGGGCGAGGCGCCGTCGGGCGGCGGGTAGTGCCCGCGGCGCTGGAACGTGTCGGCGCGGTTGAGGGCAGTGGCGTGTACCCGCACCCGCACCTCGTTGGGGCCGGGCGACGGGGTGGGCACCTCCCCAATCGTCATGTGCTCGGGATCGCCGGGTTCAGGGACGCGAACGGCGCGCACGGGTTGGACGAATTGGCTGATTGAGGTCGGTCTTAGAGTCTGTTTTGATTTTGGGTCGGATCGCAAGAGCGAGAATTGACGGAGCGAAAATCGCCCCCTGGACGAGACCTGTAGTGGGGCTACCGGTTGAGTGAAGGGGCGATTTGCAGCCCGTCAAGGCCGCTCGGAGCCCGAGAGAGAAATTAAAACAGACTCTTAAAGCTCGATTCGAGCCCCGTTCTTGCGGGACGACTCCATGATGGCGTTCACGATTCGGATGTCGGCTAAGCCCTCCTCGCCGGGGACGAGGGGCGACTCGTCGTTCTTGATGGCGCGGGCGTCGTCGTCCATCTGCCGCGCCTGCTGGTCGCGGCCGCTGGGCCGGAGCCGGGTGCCGTCGCTGGTCTCTCCCCGCACGCCCGAGTACGACTGGAAGGGCCGCAGCCGGCACCACCCGTCGGCGTACGTCACGTCGAGGTAATTCGTCGACTTGCCAAAGCTGGTCTCGCCCTTCGCGAGTACGCCGTCCGGAAATTCCAGCGTGAACTCGGCAAACTCGGGCACCTCGCTGTACATCTCCTCCCGCTCGGACCACGTGCGGCCCGTCACGGCGATCGGCTCCATGCCAGCGGCGTAGCGGGCCGCGTTGATCGGATAGACGCCCATGTCGTAGAGGGTCCCGCCGCCCAGCTCCGCGTCGCGGCGCCAGTTGCCGGGGTCGGGATGGGCGCCGTCGTAGCCCGCCCCGGTCTCCACTTTCTGCACGGCTCCGTACGGTTCCTCCTCCGCGTAGCGCATGACCGACCGGTTGTTCGGCTCGTGCTGCAGCCGGTAGCCGATGGTGAGCTGCACCCCGTTCGCGGCGGCGGCGGCGATCATGGCCCGGCACTCCGCGACGTCCATCGCCATCGGCTTCTCGCACCAGACGTGCTTGCCCGCCTTTGCGGCCTTAATCGCGTCGCGGGCATGGACCCCCGTCGGCGTCACAATGTAGACGACGTCGAGGTCGTCGTTATTCGCAATCTCGGGCAGGGTCTCGTAGGTATAGACGTTGGCGTCCGGGATGTCGTATTTCTGCTGCCACCGCGGAATCTTCGCGGGGGTGCCGGTGACAATTCCCTGCAGCTCGCAGTGCTCAGTCTGCTGAAGGGCGGGCGCCAGCTGCCCCCCGGCGTAGCGGCCGAGGCCGCAGAGCGCCACGCCGAGGGTCTCGTTGCGACGGGGCAGAAGCACTGATGGAACGCCGACGGTGGACGCAGCGGCGAGGGAACCGGCCTGCTTCAAAAACTCGCGTCGGGACGGGCGTCGGGGCATAGTGGATACGGACTGACTGATACAATACGCGCAACTACGACTCGGGGAGCAGAACGCCTTCGCGGGTCGGTCAAATTCAACTGCGATGGACGGTGACAATATGCGAATCAGGCGAACGAGGCGCCCCGGGCGGAACTTGGCACCGGCCCATCGTCAGTTGTCATTATGCTGCGTCGTTTGAGGCGAGATCTCCCCGGTTCGTCTCTGACGGAACGTGCCGGTCAGATGGTCCAACCCGGGCCACACGACAGCAACGGTTCCGACGAATGCAGCTCCGCCTACAACTTGATCAAGAAATTGTCGAAAAACGCGCTGCGCCAGGTTCGGTCCGGCCACCGTCACAGCCTCTGGTTCAACGGGTTGTGCTGCCTTCGTAAGTCGTTCCGTCGTCGGCCCTGGGCGGTCGGACATCGCAGAGGACCTCCAGGAAGACGGCGTACTTCATACTGTGACCGTCATGTTCTGGGCCGCAACGTCGGCGGACGCCCGATGGCGGACCGTCCGAGTCTCGTCGTTCACTCCGCGCGCTGGACGGAGACCCGCAGCGGTTCCAAGCCCTCGCCGACGGCCTCAAGCACGTCGCCGTCCTGCACGGAACCGACCCCGGAGGGGGTGCCCGTAAAGAGCAGATCCCCGGGCATTAGGGTAAAAATTTGCGAGCAGTAGTGCACGAGCTCGCGCACCGGGAACATGAGGGCGCTGGTGCTGGCGTCCTGACGCACCGTCTCGTTCACCGAGAGGCGCAGCGAGAGATCCTGCGGATCCTGGACGTTCGCGGCAGATGTGATCGGCCCGAGCGGGGCAAACGTGTCAAAGCCCTTCGCGACCGACCAGGGATGCCGGCGCTGCTTTGCGGCGGACTGCAGATCGCGCGCCGTCATGTCGAGCCCCAGCGCATAGCCGGCGACGTGGTCGAGGGCCCGATCGCGAGCAATGTGTTTTCCCCTCGTGCCGATGACAGCCACGAGCTCCACCTCATGATGCACGTCCTGAGACTGAGGCGGAAGGCGAACGGCCTCGCCAGTCCGGATGAGCGCGGTGGCGGGCTTCAGGAAGACCATTGGGGCCTCCGGCACGTCCCGGTCCATTTCCGCAGCGTGGTCGGCGTAGTTTCGACCGATGCAGAGGAGCTTTCCAACGTGAACGGGATCCGGGCGCTCGGGGAGAGAGATCTTCATGCGAAACGGAAGGGGGAGGGGGTGATGAGTGGGAACGGATGAGCGGTCGTTGCGTGGCTTAGCTTTGGCACGAAATTGAGAACGGTCACTCTCGCGTCGGTACCCAATCCGGCGCTCCAAAGCAGAGCCCTATTATGTACGCAGTTGTTGACGTTAAAGACAAGCAATTCAAGATCCGCGAGGACGATACCCTATACGTCCCCTACCATTCAGAGGCCGATGCCGACCAGGAGTTGACCCTGGACCGGGTCCTCCTCGTCTCCGATGGGGACGGCGACGTCACTCTCGGCACGCCCACGGTCGAGGACGCTTTGGTGGAAGCGCGCGTGCTGGAGCACGTAAAGGGGGATAAGGTGATCGTGTTCAAGAAGAAACGGCGCAAGCGGTACCGCGTTAAGAAAGGGCACCGTCAGCAATACACACAGATTCAAATCGAGTCTCTGAATCTGAACGGGGCGTCGGCCCCCTCCGAGGCGGCCGCGGAGGAGACCGAGGCGGAGGATACGTCCGAGGAGCCGGAATCCGGCGATACGGAGGACGCTCCCGACGAGCCGGACGCGTCCGCAGAGCCGGAGGCGCCGGAGACCGATCCCAATGAGGCGTAACCCTGCGCCCCTTGCCGCACTGATCTGCGAACCAAACACTGAAAGGTTGTCATGGCTCACAAGAAAGCAATGGGGTCGACGGAGAACACGCGCGACTCCAACCCCAGCTATCTCGGCGTAAAAGCGTACGGCGGAGAATTCGTGCACTCTGGAAGCATTATCGTTCGCCAACGGGGCACCAAGTTTCACCCCGGGCACAACGTCGGCCGTGGGAGCGACGACACGCTCTTTGCAAAGGACCACGGCGTCGTGAAGTTTTCCCGGAGCGGCGGCGACCGGAAGTACGTGCACATCGTGCCTGAGGAGGCATAACCTGCTCGTCCCATTCTGCTCCGCAGCAAAGCTCCTTCCGCCGTCGCGTGGAAGGAGCTTTTTGCGTCTGGGCCTGTAGGGCCAGACTCCTTTTCGCCTCGTCGAGTGCCCACACGGGAGACGACGGACGGAAGGCACCCGGCATGCCTTTCGGCGAGTCTCCCCGAAGGCGCGGGGCCCACGACCACAGGTCGTCGTCCGTTCGGCGAGCAGGCCCAGAGATGTTGGCGCACTACCCCGCCACGGCGACAGCGGGAGTGGTGCGCCCCCCTCGAGGAGACACTCATCGGCCAACAGGTCGTCATGTCGGCGCCGCCGCTTCCCTCTGCGTACCGGTTCCCCAGTGAGCCCGATGCGATCGAGCTTCGGGCCTTCACGCACGGCCTCCAGCCCGAGCGGGTCCCGGTTATGATGGAGCACTTTACGGAAGACTGGCGGCGGTTCGGGGTGGATGCCTGGAACGAGGTGCCGAACCACTGGCGCCCCGAAAGCGGCGAGGCAGTGGGGTGGTGGACCCTTCCCACCTACCTCGGCGATCAGTTCATTGCCCCCCTTCTGGGTACCGAGCCAGGTACCTGCATCCTCCAACCGAGCGTGCACTGGACCGTCCAGTGTCTCCTGTCGAGTCCAGAAGTCGCCGCCCGGGGGACCGACGTCCTCGTCCCGGAAACCGCGTTCCCGTCCGTTCTGCATAGCGTGCAGCAGTGGAGCCACCTCCGCGACCTGGTCCCTCGGGAGGTGGGCGAGACGGAGAATCACCGCGTGGACCGGGCAGCACTGCTTGACGCCATTGGTCCCGAGACCGCTCTGGTCGCGCTCAGCCACGTAGGCTTCACCACCGGCGCCCGGCTGCCAACGGCGTTCCTGCAGGAGGTGGCGCAGCGCGTGCACGCTCACGACGGGCTTTTCCTGCTGGACGGCTATCACGCCGCAGCCTCTCGTCCGATCGACGTCGCGGAGCTCGGCTGTGACTTATACGTCGGCGGCCTCCTCAAGGAAGCTTCCGGCTCGTCGGGAAACACCTTCCTGTACGTTCGGGACGGGCTGGAGCTGACGCCCCGCCTCACCGGATGGTTCGGCGACGCAGCTCCCTTCGAGTTTCGGCCCGAGCCCGAGCCGCACCCCGACGTTCGCCGCCGGTTCCTGGGCGGGACGACCGCCGTGGCCCCCATGTACCACGCGGTGGAAGGGGTCCGCATCCTTCTCGACCTTGGGCTCGACGCCGTCCGCGACCATTCGCGGGCGCTGACCGACCGCGCCGTCGCACACGCGGACACCCTCGATATCCCTCTTCGTTCTCCCCGGAGACCTGAGGAACGCAGTGCCATGGTCCTCCTCGAAGTGCCTGAGGCCGAACGCCTCACCGCCTACCTCAAGCAACGCGCCGTCTACACCGACAGCCGACGGGACGAGGTTGTGCGCATGGCGCCGTTCGTCTGGAATACCCTTGGGGAGATCGACCGGACCTTCGACGCCATCGAGACGGCCATGTCCACGGGGAAGTACCGCTCCGTCTCGGTCGAGGCCGCCGGGCCCGTCACGTAGCCGGGGCCTCGCCCTCCAGCGCGTCCGCGAGGGACCCTTCGGACGGATCGAGCACGGTGCCGCTGCGCGGATCCAGGCGAAAAAACGACACCAGGGCGCGAAATAGCTCGTCGTGCTGCCGGGCCATCGCGTCGGGCTGCTCGAAGAAATGCTCGACGGCGACCGCAAAGAACTCAGACGGCGCCTCGGCGGCGTACGGGCGAAGCAGCGAGCGCCCACGCCGCACCCGACGCATCTCCTCCCGCACGAGGGACTGCCAGTCCGGGGCTGATACCGGATCGACCAGGGACGGCACCCCATCCGCTCCTTCGTTGTCGAAGTCAAAGAGATGGGCGAGCTCGTGGAGGACCACGTTGTTTCCGTCACCGGGGTCGTCCCAACTTTTCTGCACCGCCAACACGGTGAAAATGATGGGCCCCTGCTGGTGGGCCATGCCGTCGTAGCTGGCCGTGACGTTCTCGTGGTACGTCTCATCGAAGCGCTCCGGGTAAAACAGGACCGACTGACTGCCGGGAAGCTCCCAGGACGGTCGTCCGTGCAGA
This sequence comes from Bacteroidetes bacterium QS_3_64_15, assembly GCA_003022565.1. Taxonomy (GTDB): domain Bacteria; phylum Bacteroidota; class Rhodothermia; order Rhodothermales; family Salinibacteraceae; genus Salinibacter. Next base: position 40,441 of record PXTN01000074.1, read on the forward strand.
AGCGCGGCGATGCCTGCCGCGACGCTGAGTCGCAACGTGTCCGTGACGGCAACGTCCTGCACTCCCTCGAATGAATATTCATCGAGCACGAACTGGACATCTCGGTCGAAGCGGGCCCGGCCCTCCTCGTCCAGTGCCCGGTAGAGCGGCACGTGCGCCTGGAGCCAGCGGCGCCGTTCCGGCGAGAGCTCTTGCTGGGCCAGTCGCCAGCGACGCCAGGGCCGCCGGAGCCCTACCAGGAGAATGACCACGACCGGCACGAGGCCGAGCCCGGGGCCGACCGAGGTCGCTTCGTGCCCGATTAGGCCCACGCCCCCCCCGATAATGAGGGCGAGAAGCCCGGTGGTGATCAGGGATGAGCGCCGAGCGACGCGCATGACGGGAGCGTGAGAGGATGAATCGCGGAGCGTTCGGACGAACAAGCCCCCCACGCGAAGGGGAGCCTCAGCATGCGATAACTGAAACGGGCGACGGGCCTCCGTGTGTCCCTCGTGTGTCCCTCTCGTCGGGGGTCGGGTTTAGACAGTCAGAAAACCGGTTCGCCCTTCCTCGTCTGGCCGAACAATTCTCTCAGACAGAAGGTACAGTGAAGGAGTTTACATCACCGTCAAGAGAGTCTCTCGGTACGGCGCTTCTTCTCTCACTAACCCTCCCCCCGTCTCCATGGGCGCGATGAACACGCTCCGGCAGAATACCGGAGTGATTCTCTGGATTCTCGTACTCTCGTTCGGCATCATCTGGACCCTCCAGGACTCCGACGTGTTTTCGGCGATGAATCAGCCGGATCGTAACGTTGCCACGGTAAATGGCGCGCCCATTCAGCAGGAGGAATACCAGCAGGTTGTCAAGCGCGTGCGCCAACGGTTTCAGCAGCAACTCGGCGGAACCATGAATCCCCAAATGCAAAGCCGGATCCGCGATCGCGCCTATGATCAGGTGGTCGATCAAAAACTGCTCGAACAGGAGATGACCCGCCTGGGCATCTCGGTCACTGATTCCGAAGTCGAGTCGATGGTTTTTGGGGAGAACCCCCACCCCCTCATCCGCAAGCAATTCGCGGACTCGACCGGACAGATCAACTACCAACTGCTCCAAAACATGGCACAAGATCCGCAGCGGGAGTCGCAGTGGCTAAAAATCGAAGAGTACCTGCGCCGGCAGCGTCGGCAGCGGAAGATGACCTCGCTCGTCCAGGCGACAATTCAGGTATCTGAGCAGGATGTAGAAAACTACCACCGCCGCCAGAATACGTCGGCCTCGGCCCGCTACGTGTCTCTCCGATACGCCCAGGTTCCGGACGATTCCGTTTCGGTGTCGGAGTCGGACCTTCGCTCCTACTACGATAACAACAAAGAGGACTTTAAGCGCGAAAAGACCGTCACGCTGAAGTACGCCACCACCTCGAAAGAGGCGACCGCAGAGGACTCCTCCAACATCGCGAGTGATCTCGCTGAGCTCCGTGAAGACTTTGCCACGACAGAGAGCGACTCGCTCTTCCTGCTTAATAACGCGTCGGACAACGACTTTTCGAGCGAGTACAAGACGGCGGACCAGATGAACGCACGGGTGGCCGACTCGGTGTACGCCAATCCTGAGCCCGGCCGGATCGTCGGTCCCGTGTTCGGGGGCGACCAGGCCCATCTCATCAAAATCCGCGACACCCGCCCCGCCGAGACCCGATACGCCCACGCCCGGCACATCCTGCTGAAAACCGACCAGGCCGACTCGGAAAAGAGGGGCCGGTTGCAGGCCCTCCGGGACTCGATCGAATCAGGCGCAGCCTCGTTTGCCGAGGTGGCCCAGCGGTACTCCGACGACCAATCGGCCGCTGAGGGAGGAGACCTCGGATGGTTTGCCGAAGGAAGCATGGTCGACGCGTTCGGGGACGCCGTCTTCGGGGCGGAGCCCGGCGCCCTCGTCGGCCCCATTCGCTCGGAGTTTGGGTACCACCTAGTTCGGGTGGAGGCCCGGGCGTCCCAGGCCGTCCAGATGGCCGACCTGGCGTACAACCTAACCCCGAGCCAGGCCACCTTGTCGGACAAGGAGAGCACGCTCGGCGACCTGGCATACTTCGCGGAGGAGAACGGAAACTTCCGCGAGGAGGCCCAGCGGCTCGACCTTACGGTGCAGGAGGTACAGGTCGAAACCAACCAATCTTCGTTTCCAGGCATCGGCGAGAGCCCGGCCCTGTCGCGGTTTCTAGAAGATGCCTCGGCCGGAGACATCAGTGAGGTGACGGAGCTGAGCGACAAGTTCGTCGTCGCCCGCGTAACGGACGTGACGCCCGAAGGATATCGGTCCTTCAGCGACGTGAAGTCTCAGATCCGCCCGAAGGTCGCGCTGCAGAAGAAGCGCGAGGTGCAGGGTCGGCGCATGGAGCAAGCCCTGAGTCAGAACGGGTTTGATGCGCTTCCGAACGTCCTCGGCACCCAAATGCGCACCCAGTCCGATGTCACGTACTCGACCGAAACTGTTCCGGGCCTCGGTCGCGAGCCGAAGTTCGTCGGGGCCGTGTTTGGCCTCGAGGTCGGGGAGACATCAGGGGTCGTGGAGGGCGAAAACGCTGCGTTCGTCGTGGAGGTGACGGAGAAAAACACGCCTCCTCCGCTCACCGAACAGCAGCGCCAACAGATCCGCAAGCAACTTCTGAAGCAGCGCCGCAAACGGGCCACGTCCGATTGGCTCTCGGCCCTGAAGGAAGACGCGACGATCATGGACAATCGGACACAGATGCGGTAATGACCACGCCGATCCTCCCCCGTTGAGCACTGGGCTACTAGCGGGGGACTATTCGGGGTCCGGTCGCTTCACGCGTCCCCGAAACACCGAAACCGCCGGGCCTTCGAGGTATCGCCGGAGCGATTGATCGACGCTCGCTTTTCCCACCCGAAGGGTGCCCCCGGTCGTGTGGACCCGCACGGCGTCGTTCTCGTCCAAGGGGCCGCGGCGCTCCATCAGCACGGCCGCAGCCAGGACCCCGGTCCCGCACGAAGGCGTTTCGGCCTCAACTCCCTTCTCATAGGTGCGGAGGGACACGTCCTGGTCTTCGCCGCGCTCAACGAAGTTCACGTTGGCCCCTGCTGGACCGAGATGGGGGTCATGGCGGAGCTGTGGTCCCCATTCCTGGACGGGGACGGCGTGAACATCGTCCACCTCAGCGACTAGGTGCTCCGTGCCGGGATGGACGTAGTGCAGCGCGTGAATCGGCTCGGGCACGGGCCGATCGAGCGTAACCTCGGTCCGCACGTCGGTGACGTCAGGAACAAAGAGCCGGACGGCATTCTGGGGGTCGCCCCCCTGCCGGGCGCGGTACAGCCCCGCGTCGGTATCAAACGCGAGCTCGGTCTGCTCGAAACCAACCGTTCGGGCGAACCGAAAGAGACAACGGGCGCCGTTGCCACACATTGTCGCCCGGGATGCGTCTGCATTTACGTAATGCATCCGGTAGTCCGCCGCGGCGGTCTCGGGTTTATCGAGGGCCAGAAGGCCGTCCGCCCCCACGCCGTAGCGCCGCGGGCACCACTCGGCCGCGCACGTCGACAGCTCAGCGTCCGAGAACTGGTAGGTCCGGTTATCAATGACGACGAAGTCGTTCCCTGTCCCCTGCATTTTGGCAAACGAAACCATCTGTCGATCCGGCCTGAACGTGGGTAGCTTGTGATCTTGCCCCAGCCCTCGGCACGATCCGCGCCGGGCGTGCGTAAGGAGCCGCAAGGTACTCACCAAACGCATTCGCTTTCCACAGACTTCCTCCCTCCCTTTGCCCGAGAAACAACTGAGTATCGAAAGCGCCGATCCGCTGCTGCTGTTTGGCTTCAACGACGTTTACCTCCGGAAGATCGAAGACGCCTTTCCAGACGCTCACATCGCGGCACGGGGAACAGAGGTGCATCTCGAAGGGGAGGAGACGACCCTCCACAAGGTTGAGCGCGTCTTCGACGAAATGCTGACCCTGCTCGACCGCAACGACCACTTGACCGAGGAAGACGTCGACACGATCCTCGCGCTGTTCGACTCAGAAGACGCCTCGGCCGCTCCTCCCACAGAGACGGGGCGTCGGGACGCCATTCTCACCACTCCCGACGGCGAGGTGATCAAGCCTCGCTCTCAGAACCAGGAGCATCTCGTCCAGGCGGCCGCGGCCAACGACGTGGTGTTCGCCATCGGACCGGCGGGCACCGGCAAAACCTATGTCGCGGTGGCGATGGCCGTGGCGGCGCTCAACAACCACGAGGTCAACAAGATTGTGCTCTCCCGACCCGCCGTGGAGGCCGGGGAGGAGCTCGGGTTTCTGCCCGGCGACTTCTACGAGAAGGTGGCGCCCTACCTCCGGCCCCTGTACGACGCGCTCGGCGAGATGATGCCACGGGACGAACTGGCCGAGTCTCTGGAGCAGGACCGCGTGGAGGTGGTGCCGCTGGCCTACATGCGGGGACGCACCCTCAAATCCTCGTTCGTTATCCTCGACGAGGCGCAGAACGCCACCACGGGACAGATGAAGATGTTTCTGACACGCCTCGGTCCCCGGAGCCGGGCCATCATCACGGGCGACATCACGCAAACCGACCTCCAGGACCGGAGCGCGAGCGGGCTCATTCAGGTGCAGCACATCCTCGAGGGCATCGACGGGATTGAATTCATCTACCTGGAGCGCGAGGACGTGGCCCGCCACCGCCTGGTGCAGGACATTATCGCCGCGTACGAGGAGCATGATGAATGATTCGTGTTACGTGACGCGTGATACGTGAGAGGACACGAATCCAAAAATCACGCATCACGAGTCACGCTTCAAAAACGGATCTGAGGACCACTTGCGACTGCGCAGAGTGACCGTCAGCGTTCCCAATCACCCGTACTCGAAGAACCCCTCCCCCGTCTTCCGTCCTAGCTGCCCGGCGGTCACCTTGCGCCGTAAGAGGGGGCACGGCCGGTACTTGTCGTCGCCCAGCTCGTCGTGCAGGACCTCGAGGATGTGCAGGCACACGTCTAGGCCGATGAAGTCCGCCAGGGTGAGCGGCCCCATCGGGTGGTTCATGCCCATCTCCATCACTGTGTCGATGTCCTCGGGCTCGGCCACGCCCTCCATGACGCAGAAAATCGCCTCGTTAATCATCGGCATGAGGACACGGTTTGAGACGAAGCCGGGGTAGTCCTCCACCGCCACCGGATTCTTGTCGAGATCCTCGGCCACCTCGGCGACGATGTCGAAGGTCGCACTGCTCGTGCGCTGCCCCCGCACCACCTCGACTAAGGTCATGACGGGCACGGGATTGAAGAAGTGCATGCCGATGACCTGCTCGGGCCGTTTGGTCTGCGCGGCGATCCAGGTGATGGAGATGGACGAGGTGTTCGAGGCGAGGATCGCGTCGTCGGGGGCGTGGGCGTCAAGCGTGCCGAACACGTCAGCCTTGATGGGCTGCTCCTCCGGCACCGCCTCCACAACGAGATCCGCCGACCGTACCCCCTCAGCGGTATCTGGCGTGAGCGAGAGCCGATTGAGCGCGGCCTCCTTGGCGTCAGACGTAGTCGCGTCCTTGTCCACCTGACGGGACAGGTTGCGCTCGATCGTGGTGCGGGCATCCTCGAGCAGCTCTTCATCGAGGTCAATTAGCGCCACGGGGTAGCCGTGCAGGGCAAGAACGTGGGCGATGCCGTTCCCCATCGTCCCGGCCCCGACCACGGCGGTGTGCTGTACGGACATGCGATCGGAAAGTGACTGTGAGAGGTGCGATTCGGCGGATTAGAATAGCAAAACGCTTCCGGGTCTGTCGAGCGCGAGCGACGAATTCTGGGTGGGAATTGGACCGGGGACAGGACCATAGCCGCTCGCTACAAATCAGCGACTATCATACCGTTGACGGCGGACCGCAGACCGCTGGAGCATCGAGGGTCCAGTTCAGTCTCCGATCTCCCATCACCGAACGTGAACCTGAGACGGTCCCCCACGAGCCACTGCAGGGCACGAACGACCGACCTTGCAATAACGGAAAACAACACTGAAATATTCTCACACGTCGTCCTCCAGCTGCCGTCGGTCGTCCGCGGTTCGCCGACCTGCTTAGCCAGACTCCGCAATCAGCACGTCCTCCATCCCCTCCGGCGCGAGGTCGCCGTCGTCTGTCGACACGTCGAGCGTCCGGGTCTTCGTCACGTCGTTGTTTTCGTCGACGTGCACCACGCGGGGATGATGCTGGCGCGCCTCCGTGGGCGTGAGCTCGGTGTAGGCGATCACAATGACCTCGTCGCCCGCCGCCGCACGTCGGGCCGCCGGCCCGTTCAGGCACACCGTGCGCTCCCCCGCCTCCCCCGGAATGGTGTACGTTTCGAGCCGCTCCCCATTATTGACGTTGACGACCTGCACCTTCTCGTACGGCAGAATGCCGGCGGTATCGAGAAGCTCCCGGTCGACGGTGATGGAGCCCTCGTAGTACAGATCGGCGTCCGTGACGCGAAGACGGTGGATCTTCGCTTTCAGCATTTTGATGTCCATGGACGAGCGGAGGTTGAGCGGAGAACGCGGTCGGCACGGGGAGACGTCAGGACCGCGGGACTTGAACGAAGGTGCTGTCAATGAGGCGCGTGTCGCCGAAGAAGACGGCCACGGCGGCCAGAATTTCCTGTCCGGGCGCGAGGTACTCCATGGGCTGAAGCGTGTGGGCGTCCACCACTTCGGCGTACTGCACGTCCGCATCGGGGGCCGCCGCGAGCGCGTTTTCCATCGCTCGAACAACCGCCCTGGCCTCCTGTTCCCCCCCTTCAGCCGCCTCCTCGGCGGCGGTGACGGCCTCGTAGAGCACGGTCGCCTGCTCCCGCTCATCGGGATCGAGGTACTCGTTGCGGGACGACTGGGCCAGGCCGTCGGGCTCCCGCACCGTCGGCACGCCGACGATCTCAATGTCAAAGAGCAGGGTCTCCACCATGCGCTGCAGGATGACGTATTGCTGTGCATCCTTCTTTCCGAACACCCCCACGTCGGGCGTGCAGGCGTGAAAGAGTTTCGTCACGACCGTGGTGACGCCGCGGAAATGGCCCTCGCGGTACGCTCCACACAGGTGCTCGTCGAGCTTCTCCACCGAGACCCACGCGAGCGGGCCGAAAAGTGCTGCGTCGTCGACATCGGGATACATCTCCTCGGCCGACGGCGCAAACAGAGCGTCCACCCCGAGGGCCTCCAGCGTCTCCCGGTCCCCCTCCAGGTCGCGGGGGTAGTCGTCGTAGTCCTCGTTGGGACCGAACTGGGTGGGGTTGACGAAGATGGAGACGGTGACGTGATCGGCCTCCTCAAGGGCCGTGCGGACGAGGGCGAGGTGACCGTCGTGCAGGGCGCCGAGGGTGGGTACGAGGGCGAGCGTCCGCCCGTCGGCCCGCGCCGTATCGGCGTGGGTCTGCATCGCATCGACGGTGCGGATCAGGTCCATCGGGGGCTGGGGCGGGTGCGACGAGGCTACGACAGGATGCCGCCCGCAGCTACGGGAGCACGTGCTTCAAGTTCGACCGCACTCCCCGAACGAGTCTTGCCGAGCCGAGCATGGATTGCAAAAAATCGGCTGAGAACCGTGAGGCAGAGCTAATTGAGAATGGAGGATAGAAGATCCGAGGTCAAGCGGCTCCGAAACGCCATCGTCGCGGAGAACAAGACCGACAAGCTCCGCACCATCTCCATCGACGCCCTCCTCTCCCTCGCTGAGTTGTTGAGCGAATACGACGTGAGCCACGAGGACGCGCTCGCCGTTCTTCGTCCCAGTGGTCCCTCTATCGATGGCGAGGGCGTCGTTGCCGACGCAATCGTGGACTCTGAGCCCGAGAAGAAAGCAAATTCTGACAATCATCTTGCTACACCCAATGCACAGCACAGGACTACCCATATCTTTCAGCTCCGCAACCCAACGCTTTATCTGGAAGAACCCGTGGTCATCGATGAATCGTTCCGTGGGAGGCTGGAGGCGTTCGAGGAACGCGATTTGAGCAAGTCGTGGTCGGTTCGTGCAGTCGAGCCGGGAGATAAGTGAGCAGGATTTCGAACTGCTAACCCGATAACTGCAAGATGCCAGTCCGTTTCGGCGGACGACAAAGCTGGCTCAAGAAGAGCCGTAGGCGCCCTGCCAGATGTCCGCAATGAAACCGGCCAACTCGTCCAGGGAGCTCTCGTCGCGCAGGTAGCCCTTGTGGGAGAGGGGGTTCCAGCTTTTGTACCATTTCCCAACATCCATCTCACGATCTTCGAGGTAGCCGTCCTCCGCCATCTCCTTGTAGCGCTCGGTGAGCCGACTGATCGGGTAGCCCAGTACGTCGTTTTCGTCGTAGATGTTGAGCCATTTCGGCTGGACCGCTGGGTACCGTTCCTCCAGTGCATTCCCGGGAAACCGAATGGACTTGTATTCGTCGCCGAATCGAAGACGCCAGATGGCGAGGGGGTTGCCGTAGGTCACGAACAGCGCCAGGGTCTCGCCGCGCTCCAGGGCCGTCTCCAGGTTCGCAAGTGCATCCTCGGACTCTCCAGCGCGAGTTCCCTCGTGCTGCATGTCGTAGAGGTAGTTGTGGGCCACCACCGATCCCATGCTGTGAGCGACCATGCAGAGAGGAGCCTCCGACCCAGCCTTCTCCGCCAGCGTTTCGAACGACTCGGCCATCGTTCGGTGAACCTCCATGTACAGCTCTTTCCGCCCCTCGCTCGGCTGGTAGGCCAGGGTGTCGCCGGCAACGTTGAAAATGAAGCGGCGAATCCCTAGGTGGCCCATGTCACCGGCGCTTGTGACGCGGTCCCAGACCTCTTCCTCGCGCTCGCGCGTCAGATCGGCCCAGTACACCGGCTGGATCGAGAGGTCGGCACGGGAGCGCGCCTCCTCCGGCAGATGGGTCGGAAACCGGTCCTGCAGGGTGCGGCTGATGTCTTCTGCAAAGTCCGGATCTTTGTACCCGGTGCCGTGGATGACGGCGACGGCAATGCTTTTTTGATCCATTGAGACTGTAGGAGTATAAACAAACGTGGGTACTGGAACTTGACGGCAAGCGCAACCGCTGTTGCGTGCCAAAAATCTACGGGGGGCCTCCCTCATGGTTGCCCAGTCAAGAACTACCCTCCAAAACATCTTGACTTCTTCCCCACGGTACACGACAATAGTCGGACGGGTTTTCAAAATAGAACGGGCCTGATGCCCGGCAGTACAGATCGTGAACCTATTCGCGATCTTTGCCGACACC
>PXTN01000075.1 GCA_003022565.1 Bacteroidetes bacterium QS_3_64_15
GCTGATGCCCGCGCCGGGGGCCGCGTCGCCCTGCGTGACCTTCACGCCGGCCACCGTGCCCTGGAGCGCCTGCTGAAACGACGACGTCGCCGTCGCCTCAACATCCTCCGTACCGACCGACGAAATCGCTCCGGTTACCTCTCCCTGTTGCCGCTCGCCGTAGGCTACGACGACCACCTCCTCGCCCGTTACCCCCGGTGCCAGGCGGAAGTTGACCTGGGTCGTCTCCCCTGCCTCAACCGAGATATCCTCAACTTCCTTCTCCTGGTACCCCACAAACGAGGCCCGCAGGCGATACGTCCCGGGATCCAGGTCGGCAATGCGATACTGGCCCTCTGCGTTCACGGAGGCGCCCCGACTCTCTCCGACGATGACGACGTTGGCTCCGGGCAGGACCTGCTCCGTCTCGGCGTCGATCACCGTGCCGGCAATCGTCCCGGTCTGTGCCCGAGCCGTGCCGGGCAGGATCGAGCCCTCAACCAACAGCAGCGCGCCCGCAAGGCACAGCGCCCACAAAACCGAGGCGAATCCGCACGCTGAAGACGAGGATCCGCGATGGAAAGCCGATAACGAACCCGGGGACGGAGAACTCCACTGGGCAGGTCGTTTCAGTACGTACATGATTGCAGAAAAGCTTATTGAAGAGAAGGACGCACCAGGGCACATCGGGATTCTCAGAAAGACCCACAGGGTCCGATGAGCGCATTGCGCAGAGTGCCGATGGAGAACAAAATTCTCCGTATCCGGAACCGCTTCCGCCCCGGCAGCACATTTGCACGGTAAGAGACTTGTTTTATAAAGTCAAATTGATTTACTAAAATAATCTTTACGTTTTGTCGGGGGACCTCGTCCGTGAGACCGGCAAAAGGGATGCGTGAACGCGACCTGTAAGGGTGCTTTTAACGACTGCTTCCACACCATCACGCAACTCATCACGCATCAGTCGTCACGCATCAATCGTCACGCATCACGCCTTCCACACCGCTCAGCCGCCGTTCGGCACGCTTTCGCGGCGCCGGAAGGTGTCGAATGTGATCGTTCCGGTGAAGGGGTCTACGTCTCCTTCGTTGAGGTGGAAGATAAACTCGTCGACGGAGTCCAAGCCGTCGTTGCCGGAGGCGTCGAAGTAGTACGTCGCCACGCTTCCGTCAGCCGGGACGTCCACGCGGCTCGTATCGTTGATCTGGCTACCGTCGCTGGTGAGGATCTGCCCGTGCACCGGGAGGGCCTTACTGGCGTCCCCGCTAACCCCGATGTCGATCTGGAGCACGGGAGTATCCGTGAGGTCCAGCGGCGTATCGAATCCGAGTCCGTCGGGCTTGACGCTCATGCCCGGGTATCTTCCGTCGCCGCCGTAGTTTTCGACCTCGGCGACGAACTGCCCGTTCACGACCTCCTGACTGTTGATCCCGTCCCCGTACACGCTGATCGGCTCGCCTGAGCCTACGACGCCGGGGTTCTCGAAGCCGGTGATGAGGTTTTCGTCTCCGCCCCCGCCCCCGCCCCCACCGCCCACGAAGGGGTTGACGATGGCGTTCACCGCGCTCATCCCCAGCGGCTTGTCGTAGGCTTCGGTGACGAGTTCGTTGGAGTAGTCGCCGATGCCCGCCACGTCGCTGCCGGCCACTGTCATCTCGTCCTCGCCGGCATAGATGGCGTTGTTCTTGTAGTCGCTGAGGGTGCCGGGGGCCTGCGCGCCTGCGCCCTGGATCCAGGCGTCCTGGTCGGGGGCGAGGCCCTCTTCGGCCACCATGCGGCGCACGACGGACACGTGGCTCGCCTCCGTGGCGTGAATCTGCAGCGCCGGCGTGAGCGCGTCGCTGCCGACCAGTGCGGGGGCACCGCCCTGATAGGCGCGCACGCCCGTGTCCTCGAATGCCTGCGCCAACAAGAGGAACGTCGGGTAGTCGTCGAACGGGCCGGGGTCGAACATGCCGCCGGCCGTGAAGTCGAACGACGGCAGGTTTTCGTCTTCGTTCAGGCCGAGCTGGTCCTCCAGAAAGCGCACGTGCGCCAGTTCGTGGTCTCGAATCTCCGTGAACTTCGCCTCCGCATTGCCGGGGAACGAAAGTGAGCTATCGCTTGAGAGTGCCTGCTTGTAATACTGCCACTCCAGGTACTCCAGGGTCAGGGCGAAGGTGAGCACGTCCTCGGGCGTCATCTCCTGCGCGTGCGCCTCGCGCGAGAAGAGAAGCGTTCCCGGCACGGCGGCGAGCGCCAGCCCGAGTCCCACGTGCCCGGCCCGGCGAAACGCATCGCGGCGCGACGGCGAAGCGGACGACGAGGATTCTCCGGGAGAATGAGAAGCGTCGGCGTCGGTGGTGGTTGGCATGGGAGACATCGCGTTTGGAGAGAAAGGGTGGAGGCAAGGGGCGGCCAGGGCGGAGCCCGCGAAACGGCGTCTACCCGCCCTGTACATCGAAACGTTCTTCGACGAAGGAGGTGGCGACACCGAGCACTTCCTGCGGGTCGCGCGCTTCGTACAGGCCGTTGTCGTCGATGGCAAAACTGCCGCCGATGGGAAATTCGCCGCTGAAGAAATGGTCCATCGGGTCGGTGAGGTCACGAATGGCGGCCGCGTGGCGCGCCTCCACGGACACGATGGAGCCGGCGGCCCCCAAAAATGCCTCGCTCGAAAGCAGGTCGGCCGCTCCGTTGTAGGCGGACACGCGGCGAGCCGAAGTTAATCCCGCCGAAGCTGGGCGTGAGGTCGCGAATGGCGGCTGTCTGGAGCAGGGTCTGCAACGAGAGGCGATGGATGTCTTCATGCGCCGCAATGTCGCTGATGACCGCCTCCTGGCTGCCCGAGAACGTGCCTTCCTCGAGCACCCGGGCGTAGAAGGCCGCCTCGAGCTGCTCCAGCGCGTACGCATAGTTGAGCACGCCGATATCGTTGTTCAAGTTGATCGGCACGGGGCCGTCGCCGGGGTCTACGGATCCGACCGTCACTTCCTTGGTTGCCCGTGCCACCCCGCCCCGGCGGTCTGCAACGACGAGCCGGACGGTATATACACCCGGCCGATCGTACGTATACGTAGCAACGGGCGCCTCCTCTTCTTCGTTTTCGGCTCTCGTTCCGTCTCCGCCGAAGTCCCAATTGTACTCTGCGATGCTCCCATCCGGATCTTCCGAGGCGCCGGCGTCGAACGTGATTTTGAGGGTATTGCCTTCAGCCACCGAGGTGGAAAAGGAGGCCGAGGGGGACTCATTGCCGCCCACCCCGCCCCCGCTGTCGCAGCCCGAGACGAACAACGCGGTTCCGGCGGTGGCCCCGCCCACCGTCCGCAGGAAGCCGCGCCGGCTATGCCTCGTAGGGTCCGATTCGCGTTCCCGTTCGCGACCTGATGAGGCGCCAAGAAAAGCCATGAGGGATGGAGGTCGGTATGTGAGAGGCTCCGAGAAGACTACGCGTTTCGATAATGCATCACGAATGCAGCAGACACTGGCCCTTGTCGGGTTGGCTTCGGAAGCGGACCACCCGTGCCCGAAACCGCTTCCGCCGCATCAACGCACCCACACGGTAGGAATTGGATTTTAAAAAGTCAAATTGATTTACTTATACCGGCTTCACATTCAGGGGCGAATGCGACGCGAGTCCTGGAATCGATCTTGACGGCCCTCCGATTAAATAAACAGTTTTTACTTTCCGGCGGATCACGCCCATATTCTCAGTCCTCTCAGTCCGGCGACCACGCTTCTCAAGGAGGAGCTCTGCGCTCGGCATGGGTTCGCACGCCTCCTGGCGACCGCAATCATTCTCTTTCATTTCTCACTGCACCGTGATGCTCACCGGAACGAACTTGAAGTCCGCGAAGGCCCTCAACCATCGGATTGTGATGGAGACGGTGCGCCTTCACGCCCCCATCTCCCGAGCCGAAATCGCTCGACAGACCTCTCTAACTCCCCAGACGATTTCCAACATCGTGGGGGAGTTGATCGAGGCCGATCTGATTCGGGAGGCCGGAAAGCGCCAACAGGGGCGCGGTGCGCCCTCCATAACTCTTGGCATTAACGCCGAGGGCGCGTACTCTGTTGGCCTCGATCTTGACCGCGACCACCTGACGGGGGTGCTAATCGACCTAAGCGGAACTGTGCGACAGCGAACTCATCATCAGCTTTCGTTCCCAACCCCAGAGGAGGCCGTCGCCTTGATGGCGGAGTCCGTCCACGATCTGGTGGACCAGGAGGACCTCTCTCTCGACAAGGTAAGCGGTGCAGGAATTGGGCTTCCTGGGCCCATTGAGGTTCTTTCGGAGGACCGAGAGATAGCAACAGTAAATCCAGAGGCCTTTCCGGGATGGGACCACTCTCCCATCGTCGATATGCTTGAGACGCGCGTCGATCTGCCGATTTTTCTCAAGAACAATGCGACAGCGGCGGCTGTCGGGGAGCGGTGGTACGGCATCGGAAAGGAGGTGTCCACCTTTTTTTATCTCCTCTTCGGGATTGGGTTAGGGGGAGGAGTGGTCATCGACGGTCACCCGTATGAAGGGCATTCAGGAAATGCGGGCGAACTTGGGTACGTACCCACCCTGAATGATGAGACCGAGCAGCATGGTTTCAACGGGACCCAGCCAACTCATTTGGGAGAGCATTATCACCTTCCCCGTCTTTACGAGCAGCTCCAGCAGAATAGCGTCAACGCAGACAGTCCTGAAGACTTAGCCGCTCCTTTCGCCGAAGAGTCTCCACTCATTAACGACTGGTTGGATACGGTCGTGGACCAGCTCGCCCCTCTCCTGGTGTCGGTTGAGTACCTGATCGACCCGGCCGTGATCGTCTTCGGGGGCCGCCTTCCATCTTCTCTTCTCGAAGCGCTCATTTCTCGTCTTGACCACCGGCGTTCTGAGATGCGAACAAGGCCGAAGGGATTCGTACCTGCACTCCGACAAGCCTCTGTGGGAACCGACGCTGCTGCAAAAGGCGTCGCAACCCTCCCGATTTACAATCTGTTTGCCCCTTCTCCGTATCTTGTTTCCGAAGAACAGCGTTCCCAGGTGCATACGTGAGCCGATCGGGGTGAATACAACCCCGGTGGGACTGCACCAGCAACCGTGTCGACGCGCGACTCCCACCGTCGGGGTAGCCGTGATGACTGTCTCACAACCCTATGTCACACCGCTTTGAGCCGCGCCGGCCATCGCGTCCGGTGGGGCCTCGAGAGACAAGGCCATGAGCCGGTGTTAATTCCCAGCGCTACTAACGTCAGCGGAGGCGTCGATGACCGGCGTGATGACCAGATTGCCCTGTGGGTTGCCCTTCAGGGACTTCTCTACATTCCAGTTGAGCGTCACGTTGGCCCGGTCGGCGGACTCGATCGCGACCGGATCGAAGTTCACCTTTAGGCCGGTCTGTTGACCACTTGCAATCATCACGTCCTTCTGAGAGCCGTCCTCGAAGGTCACGCTCGCCTCCTCGTTCGTAATCAAACGGACTTGGCTGTACTCGCCAGCGGGGATTTCGGTCTCAGCGAGGGTCGTATCGAGGCCCGTTTCTAGGTCGATGAGGTCGACTTCGAAGTTCTCGCTGCGCAGCACGGAGGTCCCAGCGTCAGAACCTTCATCGCTGGTGTCCTCCACGGGCACAATGGACATCTCGGCAATGGTCACCGCCGCCGCCTCAATGCTGTCCTGAGGGTGCGATGTCGTAGACGGCGTGTTTAGGCTCTTGGCGCTCGACGTGCCGCTCATGCTCACTTCGAGCGTTCCACGTCCGCCGTCGCTCAACGAGCCGGTCGAATCGCAGCCGGCGGCGAACAGAAGCCCGACGACCGCGACGATAGAGAAAAGAACAGAGAATCGGTGTCTCATGAGGGGCAGCTGATTATGATTGGGAATCGGGAGGAGAAAAAACGGTGCCCGGTCGGGGGAGCCGTTTGCATTTTGGGTCGGTCTCCCCGAGCGGCTCGCTGAGGGGAAGGAGCCCCCGGCAAAACTGCGGACAGTGGACGAGAAGGGTCGTGAAGGGTTACAGGCCGGCGACGGAAAGGAAGCATGAATCGGAGCGGGCCGCATTCGCACTCCGGCCAAATACCGACGTGTGAGAAAGTTTGTGAAGTGGGTCCTGCTTACCACGCTCGGGGCTGCTCCGACGCCCAATCGCTCGCACGCGTCGACACAGTCTTCAGAAACTTCTTCACAGATCGGTAAAACTCCAGCCAAACAAAAGAGCCCCGTCACCGACCGGCGACGAGGGCATCGAGAACAGAAACGGAGAGTGGCCTACGGAGCCATCTCAGCGGCGTCCCGCTTGAGGGCGTCCACGTGGGTGAGTTCCTCCCACGGGAAGGTGGGACGCCCGAAGTGGCCGTACGCGGCAGTTTTCTGGTACCGGGGCTTCAGAAGGTCGAGCCGGTCGATGAGGGCGGAGGGAGACAGCTCGAAGTGCTCGCGCACCATCTCACACAGTTCGGTGTCAGGCATGATGCCGGTGCCATTCGTCGACACGTCGATCGAGACAGGCTCGGGCACGCCGATGGCATAGGCCAGCTGCACGACGGCCTCTTCGCAGAGCTCCGCCGCCACCAGATTCTTGGCCACGTGCCGGGCGGCGTAGGTCGCGCTCCGATCCACCTTCGAGGGGTCCTTGCCGCTGAAGGCGCCGCCGCCGTGGGCCCCCTTGCCCCCGTAGGTATCTACGATGATCTTCCGACCCGTAAGGCCCGTGTCGCCGTGCGGCCCGCCGGTGACGAACCGCCCCGTGGGGTTGACGTGGAGGATGAGATCGTCGTCCAGCAAGTTCGTGGGGAGGGCCCGGGGCAATAGAATGTTGCCCACATCCTTCCGAATTTTCTTTTGGGGAACCCCGTCGTCATGCTGCGTGGAGACAACGACCGTGTGCACCCGCCGCGGAGTCGTTCGATCGTTCTCGTACTCGATCGTCACCTGGCTCTTCGAGTCGGGCCGCAGGTACGGCATCTTGTCCGTTTGCTTGCGGATGTGGGCCAGTTCCTGCACGAGCCGATGGGCAAATGTGATGGCCATCGGCATCAGCTCCGACGTTTCCCGGCAGGCGTAGCCAAACATGAGTCCTTGATCCCCGGCGCCCTGCTCCTCGCCGCCGTCGACCCCCTGGCTGATGTCCCCGCTCTGCTCGTGGAGGCTGCTAATGACGCCACACGAGTCGGCGTCGAACCGAATGCGGGGATCGGTGTACCCGATGTCGCGGATGACCTCGCGCGCGATCTTGCGGGGCTCCACGGTGGCCTGCGACGTAATTTCGCCGCTGAGCATGACGAGCCCGGAGGTGACGAGCGTCTCGACAGCCACCCGGCTCTGCGGGTCTTCGGCTAGGTGCGCGTCGAGGATGGCGTCGGAGATCTGGTCGGCGATCTTGTCGGGATGGCCCTCTGAGACCGACTCGGAGGTGAAGAGGTAAGCCATGAACGATCCGGTTCGTATGAAAAGAAACGCCCCCTCTCGGAAGAGGAACGGATGACCACGCGCCAAAGACGGGAGAGGGCGGGAAAGTTTCGTGCAAGGACCGATAATATAAAGAGCACCCCCCTCATTGCCAATGTCACTTTGTAAAGACGCGCTCAACACGGCCTGAGGGGCGAGGGCGCGTGTGCGAAGCTTGCATCAAATGGAGGGGGGGCGTTGCTTCTCCACGGCCCCCGTTGTAGGTTTTCACGGTTGAGTGCTTTGCGGTCCCCCGTAGGTCCATCGCTGAACTCCAGTGCCGTTTTCAACTGGGCGCCGGGCCAGCGGATGTTCCCCGAACCGATGACTCTTCCGGCAGAGGGGACCGGCATCGCTCGTGTGCGTACGCGATTCTCATCACCAACGACCCGCCAACCATGGCAAGCGACATCGAAGACACGGTCAAGTCGATCATTGTTGACAAACTGGGCGTCGACGAGTCGGACGTCACCCGCGACGCCTCTTTCACGAACGATCTGGGCGCCGACTCGCTTGACACCGTCGAGCTCATTATGGAGTTCGAGAAGGAGTTCGACCTGACGATTCCGGACGAAGAGGCCGAAGAGATTGCGACGGTCGGAGACGCGGTTGACTATCTCGAAGAGAAGAAGGCGTAGCCCTTCTGCTCCCGCAGTCCGGCACCCCCTGTTTGGCCGTCTCGTGCGGCTCACCGGGCGTTCGTGTATGGACGAACATTGGGGCAGGAGGCACCGCATCTCTCCGTAGGCGCATCCAACAGAAGCATGGCTGCCACGTCGCGTCGCGTCGTCGTTACGGGCATGGGGGCGCTCACGCCCCTTGGGCTCTCAGTGGACGAGTACTGGGAAGGGCTCGTGGAGGGCCGGAGCGGCGCCGCCACTATTGAGTCGTTCGACCCGGAAGGGCTCCGCGTAACCTTTGCCTGCGAGCTCGACGGCTTCGATCCGGAAGATGTTCTCGACGCCAAGCAGGCCCGGCGCGTCGATCCGTTCAGCCAGTATGCTCTCGTCACGGCCGACCAGGCCGTCGCGGACGCGGGACTCGATCCGGAAGCCATGCCCCAGGACGAGAAAGACCGCACCGGGGTGGTCTACGGCACCGGCATCGGCGGCATTAAGACGTTTCGGGACCAGGCCGAGGAGTTCATCGAAGGGGGCGAGAAGCGCACCTCCCCCTTCTTCATTCCGACGCTCATTCCCGACATCGCCGCTGGTCAGATTGCGATGGCTCACGACTTTCGGGGTCCCAACCACGCGATGGTATCGGCCTGCGCCACGGGTAATCACAACATCGGGGACGCTT
Organism: Bacteroidetes bacterium QS_3_64_15; assembly: GCA_003022565.1. Taxonomy (GTDB): domain Bacteria; phylum Bacteroidota; class Rhodothermia; order Rhodothermales; family Salinibacteraceae; genus Salinibacter. Next base: position 8,703 of record PXTN01000075.1, read on the forward strand.
ACCGCATGATCCAGGAGGGCGACATGGATGCGGCCCTGTGCGGCGGCACTGATGCGTGCGTGACGCGGCTCGGCATTGCAGGCTTTGCCAGCATGCGGGCCCTGTCGACGCGCAACGACGATCCAGCCCGCGCCTCGCGCCCCTTCGATGCGCACCGGGATGGCTTTGTGATGGGAGAAGGTGCCGGGGCCCTCTTTATCGAAGACCTGGAGCGGGCGAAGGCCCGGGGCGCCGAGATCTACGCGGAGATTCTCGGCATTGGCATGTCGGCCGACGCCCATCACCTGACGGCGCCCGACCCGGAGGGCGGGGGCGTGTGTCTTGCCCTGAACCGCGTACTTGACAATGCCGGCGTGGAGCCAACTGACATCGACTACATCAACGCCCACGGCACCTCCACGCCCCTCGGCGACGAGGCCGAAACGAAGGCGCTCAAGAAGGTCTTCGGCGACCACGCCTATGAGCTGAACGTGTCGTCCACGAAGAGCATGACGGGGCACCTGCTGGGGGCGGCCGGGGCCGTCGAGGCCATCGCCACCGTCCAGGCCCTCCGGCACGACGTGGTGCCGCCGACGATCAACTTCGAGGAGGCCGATCCGGCGTGCGACCTCGAGTACACCTTCAACGAGGCGCAGGAACGACCCGTCACCGTGGCGCTCTCCAACGCCTTTGGGTTCGGCGGCCACAACACCTCCCTCGACGAGATCCGACTCGAACTCGCCGTTGAGGCGCTCGCGCCACTTGCGCCGGTTCATGTGAAGCTCCTGGCGCCAGGCGGCGGACGTGATCTTGATGTACAGCGTCGAGTCCTTCATCCAGGCCGATTCGGTGACCTCGTTGATCTTGTCGCCGGCCACGGACGCCCACGTCTCAATTACGCGCGCCTCGTCGATTTCTTTCCGCACCCCGAGCTCGTCGATCACCTCTTGGAGGACGTCCCCAAGCGGGCGGGGGCCGTCGTTGGTGGACATGGCGGGCGGCAATGGTTGAACACGAGGAAAAGCTGTCCCCTCCTACGCCGCACGGACCGGCATGTGCCAAGGATTGGCGCCCGGCGTCGTTACCTTTGCCTGGAGAACAGCGGCCCCCTTTCCGCTGCACAGGACCCCGCTGCGCAGGCCCCGTAGTCTTTGCTCGCAGCCCTCACCCTGCCGGAATCACCCCGCCGGAATGATGCGTCTCGCTCTTGTCCGTGTTCTCGTGGTCGCCACCCTTATCGGGAGTGCGGTTGATCTTGCCGGGTCCGCCGTCGCGCAGGACGGGCCGGCGCCCCCCCCCGACACGGTGAGCGTCACGCTCACAGAGGCCCTCGTCCAGGCGCTCGAGGCCAGCCCGGAGGTCGACCGGCGGCGGGCCCAGCGTCGACTCGCGGCGGCCCGGAGGGAGGAGGCCCGGGCCAACAGGTTCCTGGCCGACGTGTCGCTCGACGTGGCGTCTTCGTTTGCGCCGGGCCTCACTGATTTCGGAGATGAAGCGTCCAACGTGCCGGAGGACCTACAGTACCTCCATCCGAGCCGCCAGAATGACTGGTCCATCGACGCACTCCGCCCGTTCGGCCGGCTTGAAATTGCGGCTCGCCAGCCCCTCTGGACCTGGGGCGAGCTCTCCGGCAATATTCGGGCGGCGCGGCACGGGGTGGACGTCGAGACGGCCCGGGTGGACCAGAAGGCCCTGGAGGTGGCCGCCCGCGCGGGCAAGACCTACTACAACTTGCTGCTGACCAAAGAGCTCGACCGGCTCGCCGATCGCACTCAGGACGTCATCGATCGAGCCAAGCGGGAAATTAATCGTCTGCTGGATGAGGGCGACGAGAGCGTGAGCCAGGCCGACCTCTTCCAGACGCGCCTGACAGAGGAGGAGACCAAGCGCCGCATCGTGGAGATCGACCAAAACCGGGCGACGGCCCGCTCGGCCCTGCGGCGCCAGCTCTTTCTCCCGGACGGAACGACGGTCGTGCCGGCTGCCGACGAACTCCAACCGCTCTCGTTTTCCGTGCACCCGGACTCGCTCGACTACTACGTCAAGCGGGGGCTGCAAAATCGGCCGGAGGTCGAACAGGCCGAAGCCGGAGTGAAGGCCCGTGAGGCCCTCGTGGACGTGGCACAGTCCGACTACTACCCCAAGATCGGCGTGCAGGCCAGCCTGTCGCAGAGCATCACGCTCCCGGAGCGGCCCAATCCCGACAATGCCTTCGTGGGCGACTCTTACATGGGCACCGGCACGCGCACCGGCATCGGCATCCAGCAAAACCTCAACTTTGGACAGACGGAGGCCCGCGTCGACCAGGCCAAAGCCGAGCTGGAGGAGGTGAAGCACCAGCAAACCGCGGCGCAGCAGCTCGTGCACTTCGAGGTGGAGGAGGCGTATCGGTCCCTCATCACCGCCAAGGCGAACGTCGAGTCTCGCGACCGGTCCATCACCATCGCCGGCGAGTGGCTCCGGACCGAGCAGGTCAACTTCGATCTCGACTTGGGGGACACGGAGGACCTCGTGAAGGCCGTGCGGGCGGACCTAGAGGCCCGTGCCCGGTACCTCGAAGCGGTGAAGCAATACAACGTAGCCGTCCTGAATCTCCTGCAGGCGACCGGCACGCTCGCCGACCGGGCCCGAACCGGTACGCTTCTTGAGACAGAAGAGTAGTGCGCATTGCGTAGTACAGCGTCAGGGCTCATTCTGGGGACGAGCATCCGTCCCGTTACTGCCTTCCCGCCGTGATGCGCGAAGACGTGATGCGTGAGGGAAGCGGCGTTTCACGGCTCACGCTTCACGCATCACTTCTCACGTACTGCGCTCTGACTCACGCAGCACACTCTTCTCTCCGTTTGAGGAACTACGGTTGACGAAGTAGTAGTGCGTACTGCGCGGTTCGTGATGCGGGCCCCGGAAGCCCCGACGCATCCCCATTCTAGGGGACATCGATTCTGGGGGACATTGCTTGCCGACTATCTGCTCATCACCGACCTCCTGCTTATGACTCACGTCCGCCACTTCATCTCAGCCTTGCTCGCCGCCGTACTTCTCCTGGGGGGGGGCGTCACGCACGTTCAGGCGCAGGGCGAGAGCGCCACAGCGGCCGAGATCCGGCAAATGCTGGAGAAGCGGGACCAGCAAATCAAGTCCATTCTCAGCGGGACCGACGACTACACCGCCGAGCAGCGCGCACAGTTGAAGGAACTGATCAACGGCGTCATTGACTTTCGGGTCATGGGCCAGCGCGCCCTCGGGCCGCACTGGGAGGAGTTGAGCGCGGAGCAGCGGGACGAGTTCGTCTCGGTCTTCCGCGACGTGGTGCGGGCGCAGTCGATGAGCGATCGCGGGGTGTACAGCTCAAAGGTCACCTACGACCAGATTGAGGTACACAACGACAGTGCCTTCGTCCGTACTCAGACGAGGTACGAAGGACGCGCCACCCCTGTAGAATACGTGCTGAAGCGCCGCGAGGGCGAGTGGCGGGCCGAGGACATCATCGTAGATGGGGTGAGCACGGCGGAGGGGTACGCCCGCTCCTTCCAGACCGTCGTCCGCCAGCATGGCTTCGACCGGTTGATGAAGAGCCTCCGGAAGAAGCGGGACGAGGTGATGGCCGAGAACAAGTCCAGCGGTTGAGATTAGATCCGGAAATCAGCGCCCCGGTCCGGGCTTGTTCTGACACCGGGACGGCGGTCTGCCGTCGGCCGACCGCGGTCGAGGCTATGCCAGTTCGTCTGGGAGCGAAAGGTCCTCAAGCTCCTCGCGGTCGTCGACGGTCGCGGCGTCGAGGGCCGAGGTCCCGACGTAGGTCAGAAAGTTGAGGACGCGGTCGAGGAGTGTCTGGGCCAGGAGCATGCTTCCCAAGGCGGCCTCCGGAATCTGAAGGGCGCCCGCGAGCTCCAGCCCCGCCCCCATGAAAACGAGGTTCCGGGTCGGCACGAACGGGACCCGGTTCACGACGATGTGCAGGGCCAGCAGCGTAATCCAGCTCCCCACGGACACGTCGGGAATCACCACGGCCCACTGCGTGACCTGCAGGCCCGTGTTGATCAGAAAGCGCGTCAGGTGCGCCCCCCCAATCCACAGGAGGAGCGAGGAGGAGAGGGAAAAAATTGCGCGGCGAAACGTGACTCCGACGGCGATCACGCAGATCAGGACGGCAATGCCCGCCGCCACCGTCGAGCTCTCATCGGGGAAGAACCGGGCGAGTAGCTTGATTTGCCCGGAGAGAAAAAAGACCGCCAGCAGCAGGAAGGCAACGCTGGTGGACGCGACCGAGGAAATGATGGTGTTGTCCTTGATCGTTTCGAACGCCTCCCGGTACCCGAGGTTGGTGTTGCGCTGGGCCCAGAGGGAGAAGTACGCTTCCCCCGAGTAGCCGAGCACGTCGTTGTTGAGCACGCGCTTGCGGAGCAGAACCGGGAGCAGGCCCCGGGCGGTGGCGTTCCAGGCCTTCCCATAGATTGCCACCTCCGCAATGGGGAGGTTGACGTACATCAGGAGAAGCAGGACGTAAAACCAGGGCGTGGTGGGGAGGGCCCTCCATACCCGCCCCCATCCAATGTCGGTAAACTGGTACGCGAGGTAGGAGACGACCCCGGCCATGAAGAGCCAGCGGACGCCGGTGAGGAGGCGCTGTCCCCCCCGACTGTCCTGAAACTGCGCCCACCGGGTCCGGGCGGTGTCGAGACGATCGGAAAGCCACGTCTGCATGATGAGGGAGGGAAAAACCTACAGGGGATCGTAGCCGAGGTCGCGCATCAGGCCCGCAATCTGCGCCTGCTCAATGCCCTCGTGGAAGCGATGTTCGGCGGTAGGGACGTCCGTCCAGCGCCGGCGTCGGCTGGGGTCGATGGTGCGCCGAGCGTGCTCGCGAACCGGATCGGAAAGGGGACGATTCTGGAGGTCGTAGATCGACCGGAGGGGGTCGCACGGGGCATCGCAGACATCCTCGTACCGGAGCCGCAGAGACCGCGGGCCGAACGCAGACTGAGCGTGGTGCTTGCACACCTCGACCTGCGCCCCCCACAGGGCCAGCGCCTTCACGTACGGCGGGGCCTCGCGCACAGCCTCCAGGCGCTGGAGCGCGGAGTCGAGAACAGCGTTGCCCGGCCCGTCGTCGAGGAGCCGGAGTCCAGCCTCGAAGTACTCGTCGAGCTGGTACGCCCCGAAGTAGGCGTATTCGGAGAACGCCCGGCGCCGAGTGCTGGACGAGAACGGAAGCCAGCGGCCCAGAAGGGGCCAGTCCATCCGCACTCGCCCCGAATCGGTGGTCAGTTGCGACCACACGACGGCCCGGGGATCGCGCACGAGATGCACGAACGAGGCGTCCGGGAACGTCTGGGCAAGCCAGGGCACCATCCAGAACGCCCGGTTGAACTGCAGAAGCGGCTCCGCGTCGGTGTCGGTCAGGCAGTGCAGGTAGGTTGCCAGGGCCGGGGCCTCGTCATCGGTGTCGAGGCGGCAGGGCCAGTTCGGGAGAGGGGAGCCGAGCTTCGATTTCAGCCGGTCGAGCAGGGGCCCATATTCCGCGTAGAGCGACGACTTCGGGTGGTCGGGCCGGGCGTCGCGCGCCTCGCGGGTGTGGTGGAGCACGTTGGGATGAAGGGGCTCGTAGAAGCAGCGCAGCCGCTCGTCCCGGCGCAGCACCCGAAAGAGCGCCGTGGTGCCCGATCGGAAGACGCCCTGAAGGAGGAGCATGACGCGGCGGGGAAGCAGCGGAGAGCAACGTTGGAGACCGCACTCAGCGCCGTTCCATCAAGGCGCTGCGGGATGGAAAGATTCAATCCGCAGGCGCATCCTCTGCAAAAATCGCCCGTACGCGGTCTCGCGGGCCAGGAGGTCGCGGATGCGGTCGGCGATGGCCCTGCCGCCCAAACAGGACTCGGGCCAGACCGAGGCGGGGCGGTCGACCGTCGCCGACTGGGTCCTGGAACCGCAGGAGAAGGGCTCGGTCTCGCGCTGGGCGCGCTCCCTGCCGGGGCGGCGGGCCACGACCTCAGTCCGCATCCGCTACTGATCGGGGCGGAGAGTACCGTAGAGCGACTTCTGCAGAGCAACGCAGAAGGCGCTGACACAGTCAACCGAGCAGGTCCGTCGAAGGAACGGACCAATCCTTGTGTACGGTGCGTGACGGATCTACCGGTTCGACTCGTCTTCTACCATTTCTATTTCCACCTGCATCCATGCATAGAGCCCTTGCCCGTACTGCTCTGCTGTGGCTTGCGATAGGGCTATCGCCTCCCCCAGTACTCGGTCAACCAGTAGAGTTGAAGAGTCCGAATGGTGAAGTTGCCGCCAGGGTCACGGTAAACGATCAGAACAATCTACGACTTGCGATTCAGTATCGGGGCACGACCGTCGTCGAGCCCTCTTCCATAGGAGTGACCGCTGATGGACAAACGCTGGGACGGGGCGCGCAGTCGATAGAGGCCTCCGAGGCAGCCTTCCATACTCAAGAATATCCGACGCGTGGAGATCACACCACGGCCACCGGCCGCTACCGTGGCCAAACCCTTCGGGTTCAGCGCGCAGGCGAAGCCGATGACCAGCACGACACCTGGGCCATAGACCTCCGCGTTTACAACGATGGGGTGGCCTATCGATACCGCTTCCCGCCGCTTGGGTCCATTCCCGTTGGACGGCGGGAGGCCACGTGGCATACCGTTCATGGAGAGGCGTCGGCGTGGACCCTTCCGGAAAATACTGACGTGTGGTACCAGACCGACGTGCACAACTACGAGGGCCTCTGGCGAAGCGCACCCGCGGACTCGGTGGGTGCCGATCTCGGACCTCCGATCGTCGCGGAGCTGCCGAGCGGGGGCTACGCCCTCATCTCGGAGGCCAACTCGTACGGCTACAGCGGGATGACGCTGTCGAGCACGACAGGAAGTCGGACTTTTCGGGCAACCTTCCTCGACGATTCGACGTGGACCATTGCGGGAGGCAATTCCGCTCCGTGGCGGTTTGTGATGCTCAGCGACGACTTGGATGGACTAGTCAACAGTGACTTGGTGACGAACTTAAATCCACCGCCCGATACGTCTTTGTTCCCGAAAGGACATCGAACAGAGTGGGTCACCCCCGGTCGGTCAGTTTGGCGCTGGTGGTCGCGGGGGACGGGGACACCTGCGCAGGAGCGACAGTACATTGACTACGCCGCGCGCCTCGGCTTCGAGTATACGCTGATCGACGTGGACTGGGAGGGGTGGGACAACAAGTGGACGACGATGAAAGAGCTCGTAGAGTACGGCCGCGAGCGTGGGGTGGGGGTGTGGCTTTGGAAGTCGTGGAGCACCGGCCCGCTCCGGCTCACGGACCCTGCCCAGCGACAACAGTTTTTCGCGAAGGTGTCCGAGACGGGGGCCGTCGGGGTCAAGATCGATTACATGAATAGCGAGTCGCAAGACCGACTGCGGTTCTACCAGCGCGTGCTGGTGGACGCGGCCCGCCAGGGACTGATGATCAATTTCCATGGGGCAAACAAGTCCGATGGAAGCTCTCGCACCTACCCGAACGAGATGACACGCGAGGGCCTGGCCGGGTTGGAAAAGAGTCCTGTGCCCCCGAGCCACAATGTGGCTCTCCCCTTCACGCGGGGGGCCGTTGGGCCTATAGACTACACGCCCGTTACGTTTGACTCTACGCAGCTGGGAAGCACGACGTTTGCTCACCAGTTGGCCACGGCGTACGCTTTTCCCTCGCCGGTGACGAACTGGGCGGACCATCCTCCGCGGTACTTCCGCGCCGAGAAGGCTCTTGATTTCATCAAAGCCACGCCGGCCACGTGGGACCAGACGGTGATACTGCCAGTCAGTGAGATTGGCGAGCTCGCAGTTGTTGCCCGACGCAAGGGAAACGTTTGGTTTTTGGCCGTTCTGAACGGCCAGGAAAAGCCCCGCACACTGGAACCCCTATCGCTTGGGTTTCTCGGAGAGGGGACCTACGAGTTGGTAACGCTGTCGGACAAGACTCGGACGTCTATGCGACGGAGTCGGCGCACGGGGGTGAGCCAAAATGATACCATTGAGGTATCCTTGCTTTCAGGAGGAGGGTTTGTTGGATGGTTCCAACCGAAATAGGGCATAGAGGAGTGGAGGAGCGCTTCGCGTCGTCGATGCAGCCGCTCGAATGCCCCGTAAAGGGGGGAGCGTTGCGGCTTTGCTCGCGCTCTACTCAATACTGTTAGCCCGGTTTTCTCACGAGAGGCGTAGCGAGACACAAGAGGCGGTTCAAGATGCCATTTGCGCACCGCAGGCGATGCTACGCATCGTCGAGGAGTAAAAATGAGCAGATTGGGCCGCCTCTGAAGTCGCAGTAGCGTCCCGTGAGAAATCCGGGTTAGGTGCTGGCTGGCCCCCGTGTTTTCAGAACCACTTCAGGGAAGACTTAGATTTCCTGGTTCCCGGTGGTACGCTCAGGGAGAGCCGTCGTGAAGCTTCAATTCGCGCGCGGTGCTCCACAGTCGCTTCCGCATCGCTTCCTCCCCCATGCCCAACGCCGACCCCATCCTACAGGAGCTCTACCGCCATCGCTTCGAGGGCGTGGCCGACGAGATGGGCGTGACGCTCCGGCGCACCAGCTACTCGCCCAACATCAAGGAGCGGCTCGACTTCTCCTGCGCGGTCTTCGACGGGGACGGCGCTCTCGTGGCGCAGGCCGCCCACATCCCCGTCCACCTGGGGGCCATGCCGGCGAGCGTTGACGCCGCCCGCGCCGCCGTCGATCATTGGGCCAAGGGCGACGTGGTGGTGCTCAACGATCCGTACAAGGGCGGCACGCACCTCCCGGACGTGACGATGGTCTCACCGGTGTTCGTGGGCGACGAGGCGGCGCCCTCCTTCTTCGTGGCAAGCCGGGCGCACCACGCCGACGTGGGCGGCATGACGCCGGGCTCGCTGCCCCTCGCCACCGAACTGGTGCAGGAGGGCCTCGTCATTCCGCCCGTCAAACTGTACGACGGCGGCACGCGCAACGACGCCCTACTGCGGACAATTCTCCGTAACGTGCGCACGCCCGCGGAGCGGCGGGGCGAGCGCCGGACACGGGCGGCCCTCGCCGACTGGCCCGAAGGCACCTACACGTTCGCGGACGAGCTGGAGGTTGAGGACGACGAGACGGCCACGATTCGCGTGACGGCGACGGTGGGCAACGACACCGTCACGTTCGACTTCGAGGGCACTGACGACGCGGTCGACGGCAACCTGAATGCCGTGCTCCCCATCACCGAGTCGGCCTGCTACTACGTGGTACAGGGCCTCACCGGCGGCGAGATTCCGGTCAACGCGGGCAGCCTCGCCCTCGTCTCCGTGACGGCACCGACGGGAACTCTCGTGAACGCCGAGGCCCCGCACGCGGTGGCGGGGGGCAACGTGGAAACCTCCCAGCGCATCGTCGACGCGGTGCTCGGGGCACTCGCGCACGCCCTTCCCGACCGCGTCCCGGCTGCCGGGCAGGGCACGATGAACAACCTGACGCTCGGGGGCACAGGGCCCGAGGGCTCGTCCTTCGCCTACTACGAGACCATCGGGGGCGGCATGGGCGCAGGGCCGAACGGGGAGGGTCTCAGCGGCGTCCACGTGCACATGACGAACACGCTCAACACACCTGTCGAGGCGCTGGAGCAGACGTATCCGTTCCGCATCGTCGCCTATCAGGTGCGGCCCGGCAGCGGCGGCGCGGGCCGCGTCCGCGGGGGCGACGGGCTCGTGCGCGTCTACGAGCTGCTCGTGCCCACCACCGCGACCATTCTCAGTACACGGCGCACCACGGTGCCATGGGGGCACGAGGGGGGACACGATGGGGCGCCGGGGCGCACGGTGCTCATCCATCCGGAGGGGACTAAAGAAGAACTGCCGGCGCACTTCTCCCGGCAACTTCCGGCGGGCAGTCGGCTGCGCATCGAGACGCCAGGCGGCGGAGGATTCGGCTCGCCGTATGCCCCAACAGAATAATTCGGACAAAAAAAGGGCGACTTCACCCCCGGCGTTGTTCGTGGAAGCTTGCCGCACCGACGGGCGTTGACGCTGGAGGAAACCCGTCCAAGGGCGGACGACTCTCCGGCCGATCGTTTTCGTAACGATGGGCTGCCGGGCCCATCGAAGCAATACCACAGGGTCCGAGCGCGTTGGGTGACCCTGTCCCTCCGAGTCTCGGGGCGCTCCGACTGGTTTCCTCTCGTAATTCCGTCTCCTTCCCATGCGCCCTCGTTTGCTGAAGATTCCCGCCCTGCTGCTCGCACTGACGACGCTCGGAGTGCTCGGCGTGCCGGACACGCACGCGCAATATTTCGGGAAGAATAAGGTCCAGTACGACACGTTCAATTTTAAGACGCTGGAGACCGAGCACTTCACCTTCTACTTCTACCCGGAGAAGGAGCAGGCCGTGCGCGACGCGGCCCGCATGGCCGAGCGCTGGTACGAGCGTCACACGGAGATCTTTCTGCACCGCTTCGACGAGAAGAAGCCGATCATCTTTTACGCGAACGACGCCGACTTTCAGCAAACCAACGTTACGCAGGCGCCCCTCGGCCCCGGCACCGGCGGCTTCACCGAGCCCCTCCGCGAGCGGGTCGTGATGCCCCTTTCCCCGTCATACGGCGAGACGAGCCACGTGCTGGGCCATGAGCTCGTGCACTCCTTCCAGTACGATCTCGGACTCAATGCGGACAGTCTCGGCGTCAGCCTTCAGGATCTCCCGACGTGGCTGGTGGAGGGAATGGCAGAATACCTCTCGGTAGGCCGGCAGTCCCCGCACACGGCCATGTGGATGCGGGACGCGGTGCGCCGCGACGACATGCCGTCCTTCGAGGACTTGGCCAATCCGCGGGAATACTTCCCGTACCGTTACGGGCAGGCCTATCTCGCCTACATCGGGGGCAAATACGGCGACCAGTCCGTGACGGATCTCTTTAAGCGGGGGGGACAGGTGGGGCTCGACTCCGCGTACGTAGAGCTCTTCGGTGTCTCGCCCGACTCGCTCACAAGGGAGTGGGCTGAGGCGACCCGCGACGCCTATCTCCCGCTCATGGAGGGACGAACGCCGCCCGACTCGGCCGGGCAGAATGTGCTGGCCCCAGAGACAAATGGCGGCCGAGTCAACATTTCTCCCTCCCTCAGCCCTGATGGGCGCTACGTGGCGTTCATCTCGGAGCGGGAGCTCTTTTCCTTCAACCTGTACGTGGCGGACGCCCGGACCGGCGAGGTGATCGCGGAGCTCGACCGGGCGGGCACCACGACCCACTTCAACGCGCTGCGCTTCATGAGCTCGGCGGGCACGTGGTCGCCCGACGGCCGCCGCCTTGCCTTCGTGAGCTTCGAGGACGGGGACAATCAGATTACGATCTGGAACGTCCTGGACGAGGAGATCGAACGGAGCTTTTCGGTAGAGGGGGTCACGTCGATGAAGAATCCGGCGTGGTCGCCGGACGGATCGAGGCTCGCCTTCGCGGGCACCAACGGCGGCATCAGCGACCTCTACGTGCTCGACCTGGAGACAGGGTCGGTGCGGCAGCTCACCAATGACCGCTATGCGGACCTCCAGCCCAGCTGGGCGCCGGACGGCGAGACCCTTGCCTTTACGACCGACCGCGCGGAGACGGACTTCAAAACGCTCACTCCCTCCTCGAACATGGACCTCGGGCTGGTGGACGTGTCGAGCGGAGAGATTACGGTGCGCGAGCCCTTCGACGATGCGCTCCACCACAACCCGCAGTTCGCGCCGGACGGACAGAGCCTCTACTTCATTAGCACTCAGGATGGGTTCAAGGACGTCTACCGCATGGAACTGTCCAGCGGCGATTGCTTCCGCGTGACCCGCCTGAAGACGGGCGTCAGCGGCATCACGGCCCTCTCCCCGGCTTTCTCCGTGGCCCGGCAAAGCGGCGACCTGATGCTGTCCGTTTACGGGGATGGGCGCTACACTGGCGTCCGCCGTCCTGCAGATGAAGGGCAGGGCACCCCTCTCGACGCGACGACGGCAGAGGGCACGCCCGTTCCCCCGCCCCCGCCCACAAAAACGGACACGACGAAGGCCGCTGAGGAGGGGACCGCAGCTCCGCTGGACACGACCGGGTGGGCGGGCACCTTGCCCCCGTATTCGCCGCAGGACGTGGGGCTCGTGGCGGCGAATCTCGACGACCCGACAACCGGGCTCCCGCCGGCCTCAACGAACTACGAGGTCGACGACTACGAATCCACGCTCTCCCTGGAGGCCATTGCGCCGCCCAGCGTGGGGGCCTCCGTCGGCGGTCCGTTTGGCGGGGGGCTGTCCGGCGGCGTCGGATTTAAGTTTGGCGACATGCTGGGCCACCGGCGTCTCACCGCGGTGGTGCAGGCACAGGGCACCTTCCGCGACATCGGGGGCGGCGTGTCGTATGTGAACCGACGAGGTCAATTTGACTGGGGCGGCTCGCTCAGCCATACGCCGCTTATATTTGGGTCAAGCACAATTCGGCTCGGGCGAACCCGGGCTGTAAGCGTCGTCCGCCGTGCCTACATCACGTCCGCCAGCGGAAACTCTACATATCCGCTGAGTCCGACCCGCCGGTTCGAGTTCTCGCTCGGTGGCACGCGCTACGGCTTCGGGACAAACGTGCGAGAGATTGGATTTCAGGAAGACCTCACGATCGCCGATCTCAATCAACTTCTCATCGATCAAATCCCGGACGTCACTCAGCCCGTCTTCTCTGAGGGACGCACCCCGAAGTACCTCGGAACGGCAAATGCGGCGTACGTGCGCGACTTTACGACGAACGGCCTCACGGGTCCCCTTCAGGGGGGACGGTGGCGGCTGGGGATAACCCCGACCGTCGGCTCGCAAAACTTCGTGACGGCGCGTGCCGACGTGCGACGATACTTCTACGCGTCGCCCTTTACGTTTGCCTTACAGGCCCTGCACGTGGGGAACTACGGGGCCTCGTTCAACGACGAATTCGGCATTGGAAACGAGTACATCGGCGAACCCTACAGACAAGGCTTCGTGCGCGGATACAGCGTGCGGAGCATCGCGAACGGCATCCGGGAGAGCGATAGCGGCTGCACGCGGGTTGACAACGCCCCGACCATCTCCCAGTGTGCTGAGATCGATCGCCTCTTCGGAACCCGCGCCATCACGACGCGGGCGGAGCTTCGCATCCCGCTCCTGGGTCCGGAGCGCCTCAGCCTCATTCCCTTTCGGTATCTGCCCACCACCCTGGCCCCGTTCGTCGACGCGGGCGTGACGTGGACCGGCGACGAGGGACCGGATTTCACCTTCGAGACGAACAGTGCCGACACGACCATTCCGGTGGTAAGCACAGGCATTTCTGCCCGCTTCAACATCCTGGGCAGCTTCCTGCTGGAGGCCTATTACGCACGCCCCTTCCAGCGCCGCGACACGACCTGGGAGCTCGGCTTCCGCATCTCGCCGGGGTTTTAGGGTTGGCACGTTGGAAGGTTGAAGGTTGAACGTTCCAACGTCAAACGTATCAACGTTCAACGCATTACTCCGGCAGTCCCGGCTCCACCATCACGACCTCCTCGCGGTCGACCCGCACCACGCCGGGGTCCGCGCCCTTCGGGCTGGTGACGTACTTGCGCTCGGTGACCATGACGGGCGCCACGTCGCTGCCCTGCGCTTTGCTGTAATGGGCGGCGATGGCCGCGGCGGTACGGATGCGCCGCTTTCCCGGCTCGGCGTCGCGGTTGGGGAGGTGGAGCACAGTGTGCGCCCCCGGCACGCTGCGTGCGTGGAGCCACAGGTCGTAGGGCTGGCTGGCGTGGAACGTGAGCTCGTGGTTCTGGCGCGCGTTCTTGCCCACCCACACCTCGAAGCCACCCCCGAGGTCGAACCGCCGGTACGGGAAGCGATCCACGTCGGCGTCGTCCCGCTCTACGAACGGGGCAACCTCCTCTTCGCGCTCGGCCCGGAAGTGCTTGATGCCGTCGAGCGTGTCGATCCGGCGGAGGGCCTCGAGAAGCGCCTCGGCCTGGGCGGCCCGCTCGAGGGTCTCGTCGAGCCGCGCCTCAGCCTCTTCGCGGGAGCGGCGTGTGCTTCGGGCGCGCTCGTAATAGTGCTCCGCATTCTCGACGGCGGACTTGGCGGGGTCGAGCGGGATGGTGACCGGCTCGCCGTCCTCGAAGAGATCGGGCAGCTCGATCTCCTCCGTCCCGTCCGGCACCTGATCCTGCTGAGCCATGAGGAGGTGGCCCCACCGCTCGTAGCGGCCGGCGCGGCTCTCGCTCTGGAGCTCTTCCCTCATCCGCTCGGCGCTGCGGCGCTCGTGCTTAGCCGCCGATTCGAGGGCCTCCTCCAGCGGGTCGTAGAGGCGGTGGAAGTGCTGCTCGGCCAGCGAGCGCCGCACAAAATCGGCCACCGCCGCATCCACCGTGTCGAACCGCGCGGCGGGATCGGCCTCGCGGTGGCGCAGTGGGATCAGCGAGAACGCATCCGGAAACTGGCCCGCGCCGTAGAGGACCGGCTCGGGATCCTTGAGCGCCTCGCGCAGCGCCATGGACGCGTCGAAGAGCGCCCGGCGCTCCGCCTCCGTGCAGTCCTCGGGCGCATCCGTGGGGACGCCGGCCCGGTGCAGCGTCTCCCGCGCCAGGTCGGCGCCGAAGAGCGACACGGCCGACTGGACGGCCTGGCGCGTTTTGTTGCGATCGGTCGTCCATCGCTCCTCAAGCTCCGCGAACGTGTCTGGCATTGGCGCCGAATAGGGCGTAGGCGCCTCGGTACTGGCAAGCTCCTCGTGACGTTGGAAGGCGGCGACGATCGTGTCGTCGGGGGCGACGTAGAAGGCATTGGCCCGCGCGCCGAAGAGCTGCCACAGGATTCGCGATCCGCCCTCCAGCTCGATGGACACGAGCCGGTCCCGGTCGGCAATAGAAACGTCCGCCACGCCCTGCCCGATCGCGCCTTCGAAGAGGGTGGCGACGTTGCGGCGCGCCTTGTGGTAGCCGGGGCGGCGGAAGAGGTACAGAAACGGCCGCTGCACCGACCCACGGACCATCCAGTCCCGCTCGGTGCCGCCCAGCGCGACGGTCAGTTCGTTCTTGTTCTGCGAGTAGACGTCCCGGACCGTCGTGCCGTCCAGGTCGGGCTGCCACTCGCGGACGAGGGCGCGGAGGGTGTAGTAGTTGTTGACCACAGGTTGGCGTACGGGTGTATGGGCGTGAGGGCGACGGGCGTCCGCCACGCACACTCTCACGCATCCACACTCCTGTGCGCCGAGGGTGGTTCACAGGATCGGGGACTCCCTATCCGTCTCCAAGAAGGGCTGGCCGAAAGAGCAGCCCAACGCCTTCGCCTGGAACAGTTCCCAAGCTATGTCCCGGACTTAAACCCCCAGGAGGGAGTTTGGAATTATCTCAAAAACGTGGAGATGAAGACCCTCTGCTGCCGGAGCTTGAAGCAGCTCAAGACCGAGTTCCGGAGGGCTAAAGAGCGGCTTCGACACAAGGACGAGGTCCAAAGTTTTACCCAGGAAGTCGCCGTTGTTTGGGTATTTTCTCACACGTCGGTAGGCGAACCAAGCCCTTGCTCCTCTGTTTCATCAATGCTTCTCACGCCCAACTCCAGCAGCCATGCCAACCACAACCACGCGAGCAGAGGAGCATCAGAAGCGGTGGGGCGAGATCGTAAGCGATCCGTCGCTGAGGGACCTCCCCTACAAAGTCGAGACCAATGCACAAGGCCAGATCGTCTTGAGTCCGAATCGAAATCGGCACACCCGTCTCCAGAAGGTCGTCCAAAAGAAGCTCGATGTTCTGCTCCCCGGTGGTGAAGCGTTTCAGGAGTGGGCAATCGCCACTGCGGAGGGTGTGAAGGTGCCGGACGTCATCTGGGCAAGCCTTGAGCGGCAGCAAGAAATGGAAGAGACCGGCGACCCAGCGACGCTGGCCCCGGAGATTTGTGTTGAGGTCCTCAGCTCCTCCAATACTGGAGGCGAGATCCGGAAGAAGCGGGCCCTCTATCTGAAGACCGGGGCTGAAGAGGTGTGGGTCGTCAATGAAGATGAGCGCGTGCGGTTCTTCGCGGAGGAGGAGATGGAGCGGTCGGAGCTTGTTCCGGACTTCCCGGAGCAGTTGTAGCTACGTGCTACCTCTAGATGAAGAACCCCTGCTGCCGGAGCTTAAAGCAGCTCGAGACCGAGCTCCGGAGGGCCAAGGAGCGGCTTCGATACAAGGACGAAGTCATTCAAAGCTTTACCCAGGAAGTCGCCGTTGTTTAGGTGCTTTCTTGCACGTCGGGAACAGTGGAATGCATGTCCGGGACGCGTGCCGCGGCAATCAGGACAAACGACCGTCACGTCCCCGCAACGATTCGTCCCGCGGGCGCCGCAGGGTCGATTCGGAGAGGCATCACGCCGGTTCGGCAGCGAGCATCGTCTCGGGAGCGGGCGGGCGCAGGTTGTACTCGTTGCGCATGCTCGCCCCGTAGGCGCCCGTCGTCGCTACGAGCAGCGTGTCGCCCGGCTCGGTGGGCGGGAGGCGTCGGTCGTGGCCCAGCACGTCGCCGGTCTCGCAGATCGGTCCCACCACGTCCGCGGTCAGGGACGGGGCGTCGTCGAGCCGACTGAGGTTGACAATCTCATGGTGGGCGCCGTAGAGGGCCGGGCGAAGGAGGCTATTCATGCCGGTGTCGAGCCCCACGTATCGCACGGACTCCTTCGTTTTCGTCTGCGTGACGCGGGCGAGCAGTACCCCAGCCTCGGCCACGAGATAGCGCCCCGGCTCCATCCAGAGGGAATACTGCGGATGCCGGTCGGCAGCGTCTTTGAGAAGGTCGCCGAGCGTGGCGAGGTTGAGCGACTGGGCGCCGGATCGTCCCGAGACCCCGAGCCCACCGCCCACGTTGAGCGTGTTCGCCTCGGGAAAGTCGCTCGCGAGGGTGGCCAGCAGGTCTACAAGATTGGCCCACGTGCTCTCGTCGGTGATGCCGCTGCCGACGTGTGCGTGCAGCCCCACAACGGTCGCCCCAGCCTGGTCGGCTGCGTTCCGAAACTGCTTCAGATCGTCGGGTACAACGCCGAATTTGGACTGCGCGCCCGCCGTGCGCACCTTCTTGTGGTGTCCGTGTCCCTGCCCCGGATCTACCCGCACGAACAGGTCCTCACCGGCAAATACCTTCGGATGCCTGGCCAGCGGCTGCACGTTGTCGACCGTCACGTGCACGCTGCGCTCGAAGGCGTCGGCGTACTCGTGGGGCGCCGCAAAGTTTGGCTGGAAGAGGACGCGGCCCGGATCGAGGTCGGGGAGCACCTCAAACACCCGATTCAGTTCACCGGGCGACACGCACTCGAAGCCCAGTCCCTGTCGCTCCAGCACTCGGAGCACGTCGGGGTGCGGGTTCGCCTTGATCGCGTAGAACGCCCGGTCGATCGGATCGAGCGTCCGCACCTCCTGACTGCGCTCCAGGAGCGTGGCCGCGTCGTAGACGTAACGGGGGGACTGCTCGTCGGCCAGCTGCAGCAACTCGTCGCGACGATCGCGCCACCACACCGCAGGGGCCTCGCTCTCATCCTCATTGATCGCAACCAACTCCTCCCACCGCGGCCCAAAGACGGCGTCTGGGGCGCGCCCGCCAAAGAACTGGGCGTGCAGCTCACGCACGAGGCGGTCGGCCTGGGCCTCGTCCACTACGAAGCTCATATTGAGATCGCTGGCGGCCTGGGTCACGAGGTGGACCTTCTGCTCGTCGAACACCTCGAACGCGGGGCCGAGCTCGTTGAGCAGCGAGCGGATCCGGTGACCTACGAGGCTCACGATGGCACACGGTCCAATGAGCTCAGCGTCGCAGTACCGGTTCAGGTCGTGGAGGAGCCGATCCAGCACGTCGGGGTCGAGCGCATTGGCCGTGGGGTCGAGCGTCACCGTCACGTTCGCCTCCGACGTGGCCACCAAGTCCACGGACAGGCCGTGGTGCTTAAAGATCTGGAAGACATCGGCCAGGAAGCCCACCTCCTGCCACATGCCCAGCGTGTCCATGCTCACGGCCGTGATGTCGGTTTTGGCCGAGATGGCCTTCACCTGCGGGCCTACGTCGGGGCCCTCGTCGGCGATGCCCGTCCCCTCTAGCGACGGGTGCTCGGTGCTACGAACGTGAAGCGGAATCTGATGGCGCCGCACGGGGTCGAGGCAGCGGGGATGGAGCACCCGCCCGCCCATCGTGGCCAGTTCCTGCGCCTCGTCGTAGCCGAGACGGCGCAGCAGGCGTGCGGATGGGACCTCGCGCGGGTTTGCCGTAAACAAGCCCGGCACGTCCGTCCAGATGTCGAGCTGCTCCGCCCCCAACTTCGCCGCAAAGTGGGCCGCCGAGGTGTCCGAACCGCCCCGGCCCAGCAGTACAGTTTCGCCGAGGGCATTGCTCGCGATGAAGCCCTGCGTGAGGTAGACCGTGTCCGGCGCGTCGGCGAGGTGCGCTTCCAGAACGGGATCGGAGTGAGAGGTGCAGGTGGCCTGGAGGTACTGGCGGCGCGGGGGCACGTGCGGATCATCGCTAGCCCGCAGAAACTCGCGGGCGTCGAGCCACTGCACCGGCAGTCCCTGCGTGGACAGGTACGCGACGCCGAGCCGCGTCGACAGCAGCTCGCCCGAGGCCAGCACGGCGGCCTGCTGGCGGGGCGATGGCCCATCGGAGTCCCGAATCTCGTCCGTCCACTGCTCCAAGCGCTCAAGCGCGTCCGCTAGTACCGGGTCCGCGTCGACCCCGAGTTCTTGCGCCAGTGCCCGGTGCCGGTCCCGAATGGTCGCAAGCGTAGACCGCGGATCGCTGTGCCCGTCGGCCCCGAGCTGGCGGCACAGCGCCTCCAGCTGGTCCGAGACGCCTTGCAGGGCTGAACAGACGAGGAACGGACGCCGTTCCTCCGCCCGGTGGGTGCGTACGACGTCGGCAATCGTGTCCCAGCGGGCCCGGCTGGAGACGCTCGTTCCACCAAACTTGCACACGACCCACGGGGGGTTCGATGTCGACATAGACCTCCACTCCGTCTGCGAAAGAAAGCAACGCGGCGCCGCACAACATCGGGAGGACGCCGGGCAGTGGCAAGCCTCTACGCATTCGCTCCTGCGCGCCTCCTCGCACTGCTATCCACAATACCGCTTCTCCTCTGAGGCCGCCGCGAAGCGTTGCTCGACCGGCCTCGAGACGGGGTCTCGGAAGAACTCTCCTGACGCGGGACGAACGCATCTTGCGAACGGGGAGCACACAGGACCGCGCGGACACGACGCCCGAGGCGCTGCATCGACCAAAACGGCTTGGTCAATACAGCGCCTCAGGCGATCCGTCCCGCGGCACTCAGGCTGCCCGTGACATTCATTTCCTGGGCGGAAGGGCAGTTCCCGGGCGGAAGGGTGTGCCCGAGCCCGCCCCACTCGACCTCCGTTCTGCCGAGCGCGGGGACTCTTTTCCCACTGAGCGTGCCCTCAGGCGAAGGTCGGAGGAAGCCGTCTGCTATGTTCCGGACGCTAGCGCGACACCACCGGCTCCCCGGAACCGAGCTCTCCGTTTTCAAGGCGCTTCTGCTTTACCTCCATCCAGCGCTCAGAAAAGTCCTCGAAGAACGACTCCATGAGGTCGTAGAAGACCCGCATGTGCTCGAGGCTTTCCTGTGTCTTTTCGGTTTCGTCTCCTTCGGGATCGACCCGGGAAAGGAAGCGCTCGGCGAGCTGCCGATTCTCCCGGACCGTCTTCATGTTGAACTTGAAGTTGTTGAAGAAGATGTCAGGGTGAGAAGTGTAGTAGTTGCGGCGGTTGTTGGGCCCCTCCACCTTACGGACGAGGTCGTAGTCGTCGAGGCGCCGCACAGAAATGGAGATCGGTCCCTTCGAGCGGTCTAGAATCTCGACCATGTCGTCAAGGGACACGGGTTCGCCCCTCGTAAGAAGGAGCCCAACGATCAGACCCTGCAACCGCCGAAGGCCGTACGATTCATAGATGTTGCCAAATTCCTCGATCAATTCTCGTTCGACTGGAGATGGTTCCTTTGAGTGGCTCATGATTCTGTTGAGAACGGTGATGAAGAATGCCAGCCCAGAGGACTGGCGAACGGTGGGGTTTTCTTTAGATGTTGAAGCGGTCAAATAGTTGCAACATGACGGTTTTTTGTCACAATTACCCATGAACCGGTCATGAACTGGTTGTACCCGGAGCTCGGGAGTACAAATTTTCCGGATCCGCAGCGGTTAGTGCTCGCAGTGCCCCCTCTCTGCACAGGGTCGTGGGGACGGCGCCGAGTCCGGTTTGCCGCCGCACTGAGCGAGACGGAGAGAGGGTCCCCAACTCTCTGCTCTCGAATGTCCTCCACAATGGATACGACGACCTGCACTTTCAACCGTCTTTTCGTCTCTTGCCGGGTGAGAGTCGGCGCGCTTGCAGGGCCGGGTATTCTTCTCTCCCTCTTCCGGACACTTGTCTCGCTGAGTCAAGCGAGCGCCGTCCACCGAACCGCCGGTGGTCCGGGGAGGAACAGAAGGGTGCGGGGTCGTCCCGAGAGACGCGGCCGCCCCCGACAATGCGAGTTGGCCCCCACTACGCAGATGCGCTCTACCCCGACCAGTCGGGCGCACCGCTCTCAGGTCGCACGTCGTGAGTGTTCGCGCGCCCGTCCGCCGGGAACAGGTGCAGTTTCGTTAGCTGCACCGCGAGTGCCCGCAGTCCGCGCACTCCATGCAGCCCTCGACGTGGCGAACGTTTGCGGACCCACACTTGTCGCAGGTGACCTCGTGGTCGGTGGCATGGGCGCGAAGCGCCTTCGCCATGGACTGACCGAACGAGGCGATCGAGCCCTCCGCCTTCTCCAGTTGCTCCACGAGGAAGTCGATCTTGGACCCGTGGCGCAGCGCCGTAGACACGAGCCGCGTCTGCTCGCGCACCTCGTCGGACGGCATGTGGCTCGTGATATCCTCAATCACGACATCGCCCTCGGCAGTGAGCAGGGAGTAGTGGCGGCTTTCGTTTTTTCGAATGTGTCCTTCGTCGACCCGCTCCTGGTCGTCGCCAAAAAGCGGGGCCTCACCCTCTGACTTGAAGGCGAAGATCTCGTAGGGGGCGTCCTCAAGGAAGCCGACGAGAATCGTCCAGTGATCGCCGCGGTACCGCACGCGGTGGACGGCGCACGGCAGGGTCTCTGGGCGGTCGGGCGCCTCGGTGCGGGGCACGGTCTGCTCGTCCTCCTCGTCGCCGGAGAGGACGGCACTCATCGTTCCGGCGCGGTAGGTGGTGACGCCTTTGATGACACCCGTTGCGTGCGCCTTCTTGTAGAGCTCCTTGAAGTCCTCGAAGGGGTAGTCGTTCGGGACGTTGACCGTCTTGCTCATGGAGCTGTCCACGAAGGGTGCCAGCGCCTTCATCTGCGTCAGATGATCGTCCACGTCCAGGTCGCGGGTCGTGACGGCCCAGTCGGCGTTCGGGTCCCAGGTGCCATCCTGCTCCATGTGGCGGACGGCGTAGTCTTTTACCTCCTGGTCCTTGCAGATGTCGCGCGTGGGATGAATCTGCCAGTGGCGAAAGCCCTCTTCCCGGCAGCGGAGCACCGTCTCATCGCCCTGCTCCTCCGCGGTCCAGGCCGTCCCGTCGGCGTCGATGTCCTGCCCTACCTCGTAGGCGCCGGGAGACATCGGTGGGCGATTGATGCCCTCGGGCAGGGCCGGCTGTTCGGACGTGCGAATGTAGCTGTGCATGAACACCGGCTCGATGCCGCTCGACGGCGCGTTGCCCAGTGTGGACGTATTGCCCGTCGGCTGAATGGAGAGCAGGTGGCTGTTCCGAAGGCCCAGGTCGCCGATCATCTCCTTCGTCTCGTCCGAGAGGCGCTGCACGAAGGGACTGCTGAGGTACTCGTCCTTGTCGAACAGCGGGAACGCCCCCTTCTCATCGGCGAGGCGCGCGCTGGCCTGGTAGGCCCGGTTGGCGAGGTGCTCCTGGAACGTCCGCATCACGCGAGCGCCCTCGTCCGAGCCGTAGCGCTTTTTCATCATCATGAGGGCCGAGCCGTCGCCGTAGTGGCCGAGGCCGATGCGGCGCTTCTCCTGCAGGTTGCGCTGCTGCTCCTCCAGGGGGACGTAGCTCAGGTCGTTGACGTTGTCGAGGAACCGCACCGCCAGGGGGACGAGGTCGTCGAGGAGGTCGTAGTCGATTTGACCTTTCTCTTTATCTACCAACTGCGTCACATTTAAGTTACCAAGTAGGCATACACCTCCAACTGGGAGAACTTGCTCTCCGCAGGGGTTTGTGGCATTTATATGTTCTACGTAACCTAGGTTGTTTTCTTTATTTATTGTGTCGACGAAGATGACACCGGGCTCGTTGCGATTGTAGGTGGAATCCATGATCCGATTCCAGATCTCCCGCGCCTCGTAGACCGCGGGCTCGCCGGTGGCCGGATCCTTCCACGTCTTCACGGTGCCGCCCTTCTCCTGGTAGGCCTTCAGGTTGCCGTCCCAGTGCTCCTTGTAGAATTCTCTTTCGTTCTCGTAGTCGGGGAACCGGAGCGCCCATGCGTCGTCGTTCCGCACCGCTTCCATAAACTCGTCGGTGATGAGCACCGACATGTTGAACTTGTGGAGGCGCCCGGGCTCCTGCTTCGCTTCAATGAACTCGATCACGTCGGGGTGCCAGATGCCCATCGTCACCATCTGGGCGCCCTTCCGGATCTTGTCCTTCACGTCGTCGCGGTCAGACTTCATGCCGGAGCCGGCCACGATGGTGGCCGCCTGCTTATTCCAGACGTCGAGCATCTGGACGGCGCCGGGCGTCATGGAGCCGACCCCGCCGATACGGGCGCCGCGAGGACGCATCACGTGGGCACAGAAGCCGTAGCCGCCCTCACTGGCAAGGATCTTGGCCTGACGGGTGAGCTCCGCCTGGATCTCGTCCATCGAATCCCGATCATACCCTTGGAAGCCGGAGACGAAGCAGTTGCCGGTGAGGATGCCGTTGTCGAGGGCAAAGGCCTTCTCTTCCGGCACCTCGGCGCAGTAGACGGTCTCGTAGCGGTCGGTCTCCTCCACCGACTCGACGGTCCAGTGATAAGTGAGGCTCCGATCGCCGTGCTCGTTGAAGCGGATGCGATGCTCGTCGAGCACGAAAAACTCCTCCCGAAGGGACTGAGGATTGAGACGCACGTAGTACCGCGTCGAGTTCTCGCCCGTCAGGTTGGAGGTGCGATCTTGGGTCTTGAGCCCGTAGTGGTCGATGCCGAGCACCTCAATGACGTCGATGAAGTGCTCGATGTGCTCTCGGGTGCAGGAGTCCATAATGACCTCGCCGTTCTCACTCACGCACCCGTCGGCGGCAAAGTAGCCCGCGGCCCAACCGTAGAGCGTGGCCGAGTTCTCGTCAAGATCGACCGGCGTCGTCTTCCAGGCGTCCGGGAGGCCGCAGTAGCGCGTCACGCCGGTACTGCAGGGTCGACCGGCCGGTCGACCCTCGCTGCGCCCAAAGGGGGCAAAATAGTTTTCCAGCGACTCGTCTTTTTCGCCCACCAGGTTGACGTTCGCCGCGGCGTCCGGCGACGTGGACACGAGGCTTCCGTCTCCAAACGTAAAGCCCCGCGCGATGCCGACGGGCGAGGGCGACACGGAGGTATGGCGACGGGAGTGAACCCGTTCGAGGCGGTGGTGCGACTGGAGATCGTCCGTCTCAACGACATCGTATCCGCTCGTTGCCTTCGTCCCTACGTACCAGCGATGGTTGGGCGTTGTATAGATGACGCGCTCTTGCCCGTTTCGGCTCAACGTCACCTTTCGCAGCGGCTGCCTGCCGTAGCTCTTCACCGGGGCCTCCACCCACTTTCCGTTTCGCGTGAGCAGCGTGGGGGTCGATCCTGCGAGCTCCTCAATGGGCGTCCGGCCCTGGTCGGTAAGGACGAGCGTCTCGCCCGCCAGACAGTTAATGAGCGTGGCTTTGCCCAGGCCGGTGCCCGCGTTGGCAAAGATGCGGCCGCCCGGGGTGAAGGGAAACGGACCGGTGTCCAGCCCCTTGCCGCTTAGAAGCTGATAGAAGCGCTGCGTCCAGAGCTCAATGTCGTCTTCGACCGACGCCATGGCCCGCGCATTGCGGTACCACGTGTCCGGCACGCGGTCGTCGGTGCCGTACTGATAATTCTGTCGTCCGTCGTGAGGTCGCTCTCCGAGAGCGAATACTGATGCGATCCATTCTTGGCCGACCGGGTGGCGACACTAATCCCGTTGGAGGCGTGTCCATCGGTGGATTCCTGTGGGGAGGTGGCGACATCGGCCGACGAAGATTCCGGTGGCGAGGAGGATTTCTGGGACATGACTGTGCGCTCTAATGAATAAAAAGACCTCGGACGGTTGGGCGCGTCGCGAAGCCCAGGGCGCGCTGAAGAGATGCGACTCGGGGTCGCCCTACTTCGGGAAGCAGAAGTGCACTGCCCGGAATGGACCCAGCCAGCGCCGTCGATCAACTCTTTACGCCACGGACCACGTGCCCTCAAGACGCGCAGGGGGGCCTCCGCCGACCAAACGTCGGACAGGAGGCGTGGTCGCTCTCCGAGCGGGCATTCGGGCTCTTACCGTTGCGCGGCAGCGCCGGACTTCCACCGGACTTTCCCCGAGACACAGCCCCGACGGGTATCGGGACTGCCGTCATGCCACGACAGCACGACCCCAGAGAGCGCGTGCTCAATAAGCGTGCTATATACGGTAGCTTTCCGGCACCAAAGTATCAAGCGCTTTCGATTAACTGCTGTTATTGTCTAAGCACTAAGAATCCCGCCTAGCGCCGATGCGAGGGGTTTGGGCAGGAATGTTGCTTTATGAATTCCTCGATCCGCACATTCCATTATGCTCCAGTGAAAGCCGCCCGGGTGCCCGGAGCTTTCGCAGCAGTGAGTTTGACGCATAAGAATCCCTGGCCGTCGCCAGCCGGGAATCAGGGTTCCTCGCAAGCAGGTGCCACGTCAAGCCCCAACTCCCATCGTGAGCGCGAGCAGGGCGAAAGCAACGATCATCGCCAGGGCCGCACAGATCGGGTGGCCCCAGACTTCAAGGTCTGCATCAGCCGCAGTAAAACACGGAGTTGGTTCGAGGGAGGCCCGCCTTTCAGCCGGTTATCCTTCAGGGCGCGGTCCTCCAAGGATCGGGGCTCTTTGCATCTACGCCGTTGCCGCCTGCACGGTAGATTTCCAGGGCAAAGCATCAGGCAGCGCCGGACTATTGCTGTTATTGTTTGACCTCGAAAAACATTTTCTCGACCCAAGTTTGCTACGTCCGACGGAGCGCCATCGCCGGGAGAGTCCAGACCTGACTCCCGGTGATCAGGTCCAGGCAAAGCCCTGAACTCTCTTCACAGCCGGCCACTTTATTCATATTCAATCCTCCCCGTTCTCGTCCCCCTCGTATCGGAAGTTGTACGCGACGCTAATCTCGGGCGTCCCCTGGACCACGTCGACTCCGCCGTGGAGCACGAATCGCCCAAGATTGCCCACGAGGCCGACCGAGACGATGGGCTTCCAGTCGCGACCGGCGCCGGGATCGTTGTGGGCTCCAACTCCTACGGCCGGCTGGAGGCGAGACTCGAAGACATTGTAGAAGCCGAGGGCCTTGACGCTGAGCTTCTGATCGGATTTATCCTCAATGACGGCTTGGTTGACAGCGGCCTGAAGCTGCACACCTCCCTTCGGATGCGCATAGCCCGAGGTGAGTCCGATCGGCGTACCGCCTCGGCCGTAGAGCCCGGCGGTGCCCCCCGAGGCCGCAATGATGCCTACGGCCGCGGCCGCGGCCACGGCGGGTGTGCCGAGGTCCGCATCCTCTTCGTCCTCGTCGTCGTCATCGTCCTCCCGGCCTGCTTCACCCCGGGACCGGTCGGTGCCGTCTCCGTCCGTCTTTCCCTCGTCTGCGTCCTCTCCGTCCCCTCTTCGTCCCTCCGTCTCGTCGTCCCGATCGGTACCACGAGGACGATCCGCACCGGCGGTGGGCGTCCGCCCGATCGTCTCGCCGCGGGGGCGCCGGGTTCGTCGGTCGCCGTCTCCATCCCCGTCGTCGACATAGTACGGCTGCGGGGCCACGCGCCAGCCGATGAGGATCCGGGTCCGTGGGCGGTAGATGCTCGGCGTCCGAGATGGCTCCTCTTGGCGCTGACGCGCATCCGGCGATCGGTCCCCCCGCCGCTGATCCTCCCCCGCCGAAAAGCCCATGCGCTCGACGACCAGTCGTTCGAGCGTCGCCCCCTCCGACAGAATCCGGCGGGCCTCTGCGGGCGACGTGTCGAGAAAGACGCGCTCGTGGGGCACGGTCACGTTGAAGGCAAAGCGATTGGGCGTGGGGCGGAGCGCCATGCTGTCGATCCCGATGATCATCTCGGCCCGCTTTTCGCCGTCGACCCGCACGGTGGCCCGGAACTCGGCGTTCGTCATGCGGATGCCCTGCGGCGCCTCGCGCCGGGGAAGCACTTTGCCCTCGTACAGCACGCGCTCGGCGGGGCGCCAACTGACCACGAACGACCAGCGCGACGAGGTGTCCGTCGCGGCGTAGCGGTAGTCGAGCGCCAGCGAGTCGATGCGGGGAAGCAGATAGGGCGCCCTCTGCCCCATTTCGTCCAGCAGGGTTGGCAGGGAGCGGGGCCAGCCCTCGATTGTGGCTGTTCCCTCTTCCTCCCCGAGGGGCGCCTGTGCATACCCGACACTCGCCGCGTCAAGCGACAGCGCGCAAATGAGCAATACGAGTCGAAAAATAGAGGAGACGGGCCGTCTCATGGGAATTCGGCGATCAAAAAATAGGAGCGGGTGCTGTGGACCTATACAGTCGCGCTGTGTCCCGATTTCGTCACAAAAACTCGTCCCCGCCGCCGTCCGGTTCGCCCTCCGACGGCGGGAGGACACATGCTCTCTGATCTTTCCGTGCCTTTCCCTTGGGGATAACGAATGAACGCGGAATCGATGCCCAAATGACGGATGATCCCGATCGCGATGTTACGCGTGCTGGCGAATCGTGTCGAGGAAGAGGTCCCCGTAGCGCTCCAGCTTCACGTCGCCCACCCCGTGAAGGTCGCGGAAGGCGCCTCGGGTCTGCGGGCGGTGCTCCACCATGGCCCGGAGCGTCTTGTCGTTGAAGATGACGTACGGCGGCACGTCCTGCTCCTGGGCGAGCTGGGTGCGTCGACTGCGGAGGGCCTCGAAGAGGTCCCGATCGGGGCCGTGCTCGGGGAGCGCGTCTCGGTCGGCCGTCTTCGATGAACGCGAGGACGAGGTCCCGGATTCGCCTCGAAAGTCGTCACGAAACTCGACCGTCTCGTTCCCACGAAGGACCGGGCGGCAGGCTTCCGTGAGGGTGAGGCTGCCGTACCCGGTCACGTCCACCTCCACCATGTCTTTTGCCACGAGTTGCCGAATGATCGTGCGCCACTCCGTTTTGGAGCGGTCGCCCCCCACGCCGTGGGTGGAGAGCGCGTCGTGGCCGTGGCGCTGGATTTTTTCAGTCTCGGCGCCGCGGAGGACGTCGACCACGTGGCTGCTGCCGAAGCGCTGGCCGGTGCGGGCGATGCAGGAGAGCGCCTTCTGCGCGGCCACGGTGCCGTCCCACGTGTCGGGCGGCTGCAGGCAGTTGTCGCAGTTGCCGCAGGCGTCCCCGTCCATTGTCTCGCCGAAGTAGTTGAGGAGCACCTTGCGGCGGCAGGTCACGGTTTCGCAGTAGCCGCGGAGGGCGTTCAGCTTGTGACGCTGGGTCCAGCGGCGGTCCTCGTTCTCGGCGGAGTCGTCGATGAGTCGGCGCATGCGCGTCACGTCGCCGCGGCTGTACGCCATCCAGGCCGTCGCAGGACGACCGTCGCGGCCTGCGCGGCCCGTTTCCTGGTGGTAGGCCTCCAGCGTCTTCGGCACGTCGAGGTGGGCCACGAAGCGCACGTCGGGCTTGTCGATGCCCATGCCGAACGCGACCGTGGCGACCACGATGAGATCGTTCGCGCGCTGAAACTGGGCCTGGTGCTCGTCGCGCGTGGCATCGTCCAGGCCCGCGTGGTACGGGAGGGCACGATGTCCGTGGTCGTTGAGCCACGACGCCGTCTTTTCCACGTCCGCTCGCGTGAGGCAGTACACGATGCCGCTCTCGCCGGGATGCTCCCGCTCGATGAAGCCGTGGAGCTGGCGGCGGGGATTGTCCCCCTTCGGTTCCACCACGTACCGAATGTTGGGGCGGTCGAAGCCGGCGATAACCCGGGCGTCTTCCGCCATGCCGAGGCGGTTGAGCACGGCCCGCTGCGTGGGCGGATCGGCGGTGGCGGTAACGGCGATGCACGGCACCGATGCGAAGTGCTGGCGCAGCTCCGCGAGCTCCAGGTACTCGGGGCGGAAGTCATGCCCCCACTGCGAAATGCAGTGCGCCTCGTCGATGGCGAGAAGGGACGGATTTGCCCGCCCCAGGAGGTTTATGAACGACGAGCGCGTGGCCCGCTCGGGGGCGACGTAGCAGAGGTCGAGCTCGTCGCGGGCCATCTTCTCCCGTATCGTCCGGCGCTGGTCCGGGCCGAGGCTGGAGTTGAGCATGGCGGCTCGCACGCCGCGCTGGCGAAGGGCGTCGACCTGATCCTGCATCAGCGAGATGAGGGGGGACACGACGATGCCGCAGCCGGGGCGCACCAGGGCCGGGAGCTGGTAGCAGATGGACTTGCCCCCGCCGGTGGGCATCACGAGGAACGCGTCCCGCCCCTGCACTACCCGCTCCACGACGGATTCCTGATAGGGCCGGAACGCCTCGAAGCCGAATACGGATTGAAGGACGTGCGTGGGATCGGTACCGGTGACGTTCATAGAGCGTGGAGAGTCCCAACGAGACGACGAGTTTGAAATGACACGGTTCTGTGTCGGAGCGGACATAATCCTCTCCCCACGAGAGATGACATCTAACCGGTTCGCTTGCACACCGTTGCCAACATCTTGTCAGGAATTACGCCTCGCCACCGCAAGGAGGGCAGAATGGAGGTATTCCCGAGTCGTCACGGCTGGGCCTTGACACTCAGCGGCGTGACCTCCTTGCTGTGACTACCTGCACGATGGCCGCAGCGAACTGTCCCCGGTCCGCATTCTCCCTGATGCATTCTCCCAACGCAGAAATATGACTGCCAGACTGGGCGTGATCGGCGCGGGGGCCGGTGCTGCGGCCGCCACGTACATCATCGACCATGCGCTCCCAAATGCCGAGATCACCGTCTTTGAAAAGTCGCGCGGCGTCTGTGGCCGCGCCGCCGCACGGAGACGCGAGACGGGCACCACCGCGTACGTCTACGAGTACGGCGCAAACTACCTCAAGGACGCCGACGACCGGGTCAGCAGCCTCATTGTTGGGAAATTCAACGACAGGCTCGTCGAGGTCGAGGGCCCAATCTGGACCTTCGACACCGACGGTACGGTGTCGGAGGGCCGCGATGGGGACGCGCGGCGGTGGACGTACGCGGACGGCATCACGCGATTGGCCAAGCACCTCTTCGGAGCGACGGGCGCGACAGTCGAGCGCGAGACGCGCATCGCCGACGTCTACCACGACATCGGATGGCGGATCACCGACACCGAGGGCGGTGCATACGGCCCGTTCGACGCTCTCCTGCTCAATCCTCCAGCCCCCCAGACCGCCGACCTTCTCACCGACACGGATGTTCGGGCCGTCGACCGCCTCGGCGAGGCCGCCGCCGCGGTCGAATACCGAACCGTATGGACCGCCGTCCTGGGATACGATTTCGAGATCGACGCGCCCTACTACGCGCTGGTGAATGCCGACAAGGAGCACGAGGTCGGCTGGATCGGGCGCGAAGAGTGCAAGCCGGGACACGTGCCGAACGGCGAGACGGTCCTCGTCGTGCAGGCGAGCCCCGACTGGTCGACCGAACGGTACGACGACCCGCCCGCGCACAACATCGCCGACCTCGCGCGTCACACCGCCGAGATTAGGGGCGACCAGCGCCTGGCCGATCCCGACTGGGCCGACCACCAGGGATGGCGCTACGCGCTGCCCGACGAGGACGTCCAGGACGAGGCGGTACGGGCCGCTGCCCGCGACGGAGTGTACGTGACGGGCGACTGGGTGGCCGGCGAGGCCCGACTGCACGCCGCGGTCCGGAACGGGCTGAAGACTGGAGATACCGTGGCCGATTCGTTCCAGGAGGGACCATAGGAAGATTGCCCCCCGCTTGACCCGACGGAGCAGACGGGGGCCGCTCCGCGAAGGCGCTGAACGCCTCCGGACGCGGGTCGTACCAACGGCATTGCTTTTCGCTTCCTTCACACCACCCGTTCCATCATGGACACCAATGTTTGTACCTATGAGGGCGATGAGGTTACCGTCACCTGGGACCGGAGCGCTGCATCCACGCCCAGGCCTGCGTGGACGGGCTGCCCGATGTTTTCAATCCGGAAAGACAGCCCTGAATTGAGCCCGACCGGGCCGATCCCGACGCGGTGGAGGCGGTGGTGCCGCGGTGTCCCACCGGGGCCCTGCACTCTCACGCGCACCAGCGAGGACCCCGCACCAGTGCCCGACGAAAACCGCATCTCCCTGTTTCCCAACGGCCCCCTTCTCGTTCACGGCGACGCCGAACTGCTCGATGGCGACGGCGACACGTTGCTCACCGACACGCGCATGGCGCTCTGTCGCTGCGGCCGCTCCGGCAACAGGCCCCTCTGTGATGGAAGCCACGATGAGGGCTTCGAAGACGCCGGACGTATCGCGGTCGACCACCTTTCCACGCCCGACGACGGCGAGGACGACACGCTCCACATCCGGGCCACCGAGGACAGACCGTTCGTGGTGGAGGGGCCCGTCACGATTGAGGCCGCCGATGAGGAGACCGTTGCGGGGCACCGGGGACGCGCTCTGCCGCTGCGGCGCCTCCGAAAGCAAGCCCTTCTGCGACGGGAGCCACGCGGAGATCGGGTTCGAGACGGGCTGATCGACCTTCCGTCGATGTGCCGAATCCATACGGAGTGCCTCCTGCGAACCAAGATGTAGAGCGTGGGGGCGTGGGAGCGCGGGAGTTTCAGCGTTTCGCCTTCACTCTCCCACCCCCATACCCTCTACTCCCGCGCCCTCTACTCCCACGCTCCCTCTCCCACACGCAAACACGCCCACACACAGACAAACATGGCTTCGTCGAAAAAGGCGATCTACGCCGCCATCCTCGGGAACTTTGCCATCGCCGTCACCAAGTTTCTCGGTGCCGCCGTGAGCGGCAGCTCCGCCATGCTGGCCGAGGGCATCCACTCCCTCGTCGACACCGGCAACGGGGGCCTGCTCCTGCTCGGCATTCGTCGCAGCAAGCGCCCGCCCGACGAGCAGCATCCCTACGGCCACGGCAAGTCGCTCTACTTCTACACCCTCGTCGTTGCGGTTCTCATCTTCGGGCTCGGGGGCGGCATCTCGCTCTACGAGGGCATCCTCCACACGCTCGATCCCGGTCACGTGGGACCGGGCACCGCCACGATCCTCGGCGTCACGATTGGCGGCCTCACCGTCAACACGATCGTGCTCGGGGCGGCCATCGTGTTCGAGGCCTTCGCGCTGCGGACGGCGGTGCAGGAATTTAACAAGCAGCGCGGAGACACGCCGTTCTTTGAGGCCATCGTGACGAGCAAAGACCCCACGACCTTCACGGTCTTGTTCGAAGACACCGCCGCCATCTCCGGACTCGTCGTGGCCCTGGTCGGCGTCCACCTCGCCAGTGCCCTGCACATGCCGGTCCTCGACGGTGTGGCCTCCATCGTCATCGGCCTCATCCTCTGCGGCGTGGCCGCATTTCTCATCTGGGAGAGCAAGAAGCTCCTGATCGGCGAGGCCGCTACCCCGGAGATGCGCGAGGGCATTCATCAACTTGCCGAGGAGGACCCGGACGTCACGGCCGTTGGACGCCTGCTCACGATGCACATGGGCCCACACTCGCTTCTCCTCAACATAAACCTGCAGTTCCGCGACGGGCTCAAGGCCGATGGTGTGGAGGCCGCCATCGATCGGCTCGAACGGACCATTCGTGAAAACCACCCCAGCATCCGGTATATTTTCATCGAGGCCGAGTCCATTTCGAGAAAACGGGAGTAGAAGCGAGTGGGCATAAAATTCGCGTGTCCCTCCTCCCGACGGCGAGCACGCTCCGCAAGCGATGGTCCCCGCCGCCGGCATCGCTTGTTGACGATGACCTGTGGATTCCGTATCCATCATTCATCGGCGACTGGGACTTCAGAGTCTGTTTTGATTTTGGGTCGGATCGCGAGAGCGAGAATTGACGGAGCGAAAATCGCACCCTGAACGAGGCCTGTAGTGGGGCTACCGGTCGAGCATCACCCACATTCCTCGATTGATTCTCAGTTTTCCATGTCGATTTCTTCCTCTCGCGCGCTCGTCGCTGGGAGCTGCACCGGCTTCGTCTTGCTGATTCTTACCGGATGCGGGGCCCTCTCCTCGCTCGCGCCCACCCCGGAACCGAAGCGCGTGCCCACGGACACCATTCTGGTGGCCGATGAAGACACTGCGGCCCTCGACCCGGAGGTGGCGCGCCTCTACGTTCTGAAATCAGAGCTTCTCGCCGCGGAGGACAGCGTGCGCCGGGCTCAACTGCTCAACCAAGCCATGGCAGAGCTCTCTGCCCTGCTCCGGTCTCAGCCGGAGGCCCTCAGAGAGAGTGCCGTCCGGTCGGTCTACGGCGGTCTGACGGCCGAGTACCGGCGCTTCCACGGGTATCCCAGCGAGCCCGACTCGACGCTGCTGGCCCGGGGGCAGATTTTTTCCGTTCGCGCCCGTCTGTTCGCGTCCCTCGAACAGGTCGAGAATCCCCTCTTGAACACGGAGGGCCCTCGGCCCGGGGCGGAGGTCGAGAACACCGAGATCCCGATGACCTCAAACCGGCTGGTGAGCGAGAGCGTGACGTACCTGAAGGACGACCCCAGCAAGCACGTCAACCGCTGGCTGAAGCGCGTCCAGGTGTACGGGCCCATGATTGATCACATCCTGGCGGAGGAAAACGTCCCTCAGGAGCTCAAGTACCTCGCCATGATCGAGAGCGGCCTCACCCCCGACGCCCGAAGCTGGGCCGGGGCCGTGGGCATGTGGCAATTCATGGCCTCCACCGGTCGGCGATACGGCCTCACGGTCAACGCGTGGGTCGACGAGCGACGGGACCCTGAAAAAGCAACACGAGCGGCTGCCCAACACTTGAACAATCTCCACGACGAGTTCGGCGACTGGCACTTGGCGCTGGCCGCGTACAACTGCGGGACGAACTGCGTGCGCCAGGCCCTGCGGCGCAGTGACGCCGAAACCCCGTCGTACTGGGACATCCACGAATCCCTCCCCCGAGAGACCCAGGGCTACGTGCCCATGTTTATCGCCGCGGCCCGCCTCATGGAAAATCCAGACGCGTTCGATCTCAAAGCGCCCGATCCGGCCTCGCCCCTCGCCTACGACTATGTGCCCGTCCACGGAAGCCGCCTCTCGCTCAGCACCGTGTCGAGGCTCGCCGACACCACGCGCAGTGCCCTCGAGTCGCTCAACCCCGAGCTGCGCCGGGCCCGCGTGCCGCCGTCGAAGGAGCGGTACTACCTACGCATTCCGGTGGGCAGCTACCCACGCTTTGCCTGGAACTACGCCGACCTGCCGGACGAGAAAAAGCGGCCGGCCACGACGTACGCCGTCCGCCGAGGCGACACGCTCTCTGAGATTGCCGTTCAGTTCGGCACCTCGACGGACGTCCTGCGGCGGCTCAACGGCATTCGAGGCTCCACGATTCGCCCGGGCGACCGGCTGGTCGTGCCCGTTCAGGAGTATGCGAGCGCCCTCAGCGCTTCCGATCAGCAGCAGCCGATGCGCGTGCAGTACGGCACGTCCTCCCCCGTGCGAACCCTCGAGACAATTGAGACGGCCCGTGCCGGTTCAGATACGGAGTCGCCCGAGCCGGAGTCGGCCTCCTCGTCGTCCTCCAGCACGGCCGCTACCTCCCCTACGACCTACCGTGTCACACGGGGGGACACCCTCGGGGAAATTGCCCAGCGGTTCGGGGTCACCATTCGGCAACTTCAGGTTTGGAACGACCTCGACGGCACGCGCATCCGTCCGGGCCAGCGCCTCCAGATCCGCGACTAATGTGTTAAAGATTGGACGGTTGAACGGTCGGACCTCGGGGCGCACTTCGACACTGTGAGTCGTTCGGGGAAGCGGCTGCGCGACGACCGCGGTCGGCGGTCCGCCGTCGGCCGTCCTCTTTAAAATGCCCCCTGAACATTCCAGCCCACAGACGTGAGACTCTACGCGTCTCCCGACTCAGACTCATCGTCGTATACCGACCGCACCGTCTCGGCCACCTCCAGGGCCACGTTTCGGTTATAGCGGAGCGCGAGGTCCTTGTACTTGATGACGTCGTAGATCGTCCCGATGAAGCAAAAGCCTGCGGTGAAGAGATAGATGAGGCCAAGGGCAAACTCCTCCAGGTAGAGCTGGTGGAGTCCGGCGGCGCCGACAAACCCGAGCGCCGCGAGAAGCAAAATGTGGACGGGCTCGCGCCGGCGCGACTGGTAGATCCGCGCGAAGTGCTCGGCCTGCTCATCGCTCATCTCGTTGAGCAGCCGGGCGACTTCGACCTGTTCATCACCGTCGAGTTCGGGGAGGTGGCGGAGAACCTTGGACATGGCACTGGGGGTGGAGGCGAGCGAGGATCAGCGGGATGGGCGGGCCGACGCGCGACAGAGCGCCCCGATGTGGTACACGAGCACGCCGACGGTGGGAGCCGCGAAGGGATGGGCCTTCCAGGAGGCGACCCACTGGCCGCGGGCCAGGTGCGCGATGGCCGTGCCGAGGCCGTCGCCCGGGCAGGGCAGGCCCAGGCGCTCGATCAGGCACAGGTTGACCCCGCCCGAGGCCTGCGGATCGATGCTCGCCGCGGCGACGAGGGCCGCCGTCCAGAAGGCGGCTTCGAGCGGCACGGCCCGAAGCCGCTGCGCGATGGCCTCCACAGCCGTCCGAAGCGTCGACATTGTGGGCGAAGGGATCGGGGAAGGGCTCTGGTTCTATCCTACACTACGCCCCGACGCATCAACTGTTACTCCTCCTCGCACGGCAGCCGCATCCTGACGATGGTGGACCGCACAGCCATGCGCCGTCGGCTCCAGGCCTACGACATTCCGGCTACATTCCGCACCTTCGACGGCGGGCACTGGCTGGACGAGCCCCTGATCCGAGCCCTGGCGAACGACGCGTAGAGGACTGTCGCGGGGGCGTTCCTCGAAGATCGAAGTTGCGCGGGTGCCCTGCTCCTTCATAGATTCGTGCGAGGAGAACGCCCGACGAGCAGGGCACTTCCGTCCGGGTGGTGCTCCTTTTTTCTTTCCCAGCGTTCATCGTCGATGCGGTCATTTACGTTCGCAAGGGTGGGGTTCGCCCTTTCGCTTATGGTGATTGCGTTTGTGTACGGCTTCGCGGCCCGCTGGCACGGGTGGTTCCCGAATGATTTCCTTGAGCAAGCGTCTCAGCAGGCGACCCGATTGCGCAAGGTCTGGTCGCCCGGCCCTGCCGCCCCGGCTCCTCATGTGTACGACCGCACAGGTGTCCGCGTCCCACGGCCCGACTCTGTTCAGCCCGGCATCACGCTCCTCGTCTCCTCGTGGGAAGACGAGGACGGATGGAAGCCGGAGCTCCGGCTCATCGACCATCAGGGACGCGTTCTGCACAGGTGGCGTGTCGACCGGAAGGATCTGTTTTCGGGCTCCTCCACTTCGCGAGGGGGACTTCCGAGCGGGCGCATCCTCCACGGGTCTCACCTTTTTCCGAACGGAGATGTGGTCGTGAACCTCGCGTACATCGGCACAGCGCGCCTGGATGCCTGTGGAAACGTGCTCTGGCGATTGCCGCAGGGGAGCCACCACTCCGTCGAGCGGGCCGACGACGGGTCGTTCTGGATTTCCGGGACTAGACTGGAGCCCCGCGCCCGGAGCGATCGCTACCCCAACGGCTTTCCGGGCATTGACGAGCCAACGTGGCTCGACCAGATCCTGCACGTCTCCGCGGATGGCACCCTGCTCGATAAGATTGGCGTCCTTGACCTGCTGTACGCGAACGACCTGGAGCGCTACATTGTCCAGGAGTACCAGCCCGAAGCCGGCACGGGCGATCTGCGGTCGAAGGACCTCACGCACATGAACGACGTGGAGCCGCTCTCTTCGTCGATGGCGGACGAGTACCCACTGTTTGAGGCCGGGGACTTGCTTGTTTCTCTCCGAGACATCCATCTGGTGTTTGTCGTCGATCCCCAGTCCAAGACCATCAAGTGGCACGTGTCAGCCCCGTTCATCCAGCAGCACGATCCGGACTTCATCGGAGACGGATGGATTGGCGTGTTTGACAACCGCGATGATTTCGTCAAGCGAGGAAAGATGCTTGGCGGAAGCCGCATCGTCGCCCTACAGCCGCACACGGACTCGACGAGGGTTCTCTTCCCGACGCGTCACTCGGCTCCCTTCTATACGGACGTCCGGGGGAAGTGGCAACAGCTAGAAAACGGAAATATGTTGCTCACAGAAGCCATGGCGGGCCGCGTCGTGGAGGTGGCCCCGGATGGACGTGCGGTCTGGGAGTGGGTGAAAGACCCCTACACCGAATCGAAGGTGCCTGCGGTGCTGGAGGGCACGCGCTACGACCTCTCGCCAGACGAGATTCGCCCCTGGTCCTGCTCTCCGGCGCCTCCTTTCCAAGATTCATCGAGGAGCACAGGCGGCCATCAAGCGTCCTGAATGCCCGTCCTCCCCTGATCCTCCTCCCGGTCCGGCTCCCAAGCGCCCCTGGGTCCCGGTGCGGCCTGGACCCACGCGGCGGACCGGCACTCACGTCCGGCGACGAGGCGCCGCGCGTTGTCCTCCTCCGCCCCCTCCAGCAGTTGACCCCCAGTGGATGAATGTGTTGCTCGCCACGTTCGTCGTAGTCGGCTTTGCCGTCACGCTCGAGTCTCTCCACCTCCCAGCCCGAGCCCGCGAGGTGGGACAATGCAGCACCGAGTGCCTCGACGTGCTGCGGGATGACTCGCTGAGTGACCGGGAGAAAGAAGAGGCCCTGCAGCAGCGGGCTCGGCGTCTCTTCAAGCTCCTAGGCATCCTCGTTGGGGGAAGCGCACTCGCGCTGGGCCTTCCCCTGTTCGGAGTCTGGCTCGTCGAACAACTCGGGATCGGTTCCTGCGGGAGAACCCTGGCGGTGCTGCAGCGAATCGACTTTCTCGCAGGGGTGACCGTCGTGGGCGTGCTCGGGTATCTCGTTGTCCAGCGGGTTCGCGCATCCTGACCGTCGCCGACGGCTGGGGAACCGTCGCTTCTTCACGGTCCGCGGTCGCCGAGGGCTCGACCGATAAGCGCGGACCCCGGCGCTACCCCTCAGCCGCTAGGTGATCGCGCAGGAGCTGATTGACGGTCGCCGGGGCGTCGTGCTGCACCCAGTGCGTGGCATCGTCGAGCACCTCGAGGTGCCCGTCGGTGCACATCGCCGCGCTGGGAGCGGCCATCCGGCGGTGGAGGGCCACGTCCTGGGCGCCCCACACCACGAGCGTCGGCACGTCGATCGGAGCCGACGACGGCGCCGTCCGCAGGGCCCGGCGGGCGGCGGCCCGGTACCAGTTTAGCATGCCGCGGAGCCGACCTGGTCGTCGCCACGCCCGGCGGTAGAGCGCCAGGTCGGCCTCGTCAAACGTATCGGAATGGCTGCTCCACCGAAGCAGGGCGGCGAGCCCCTGGCCGTCGTTGCGCCCGAGGAGCCATTCGGGAAGGGCCGGAACCTGGAAGAAGAGGGCGTACGTGCTCCGCAGCAGTTGCGCGGGACTCGACCGGAGCGTCCTCCGGAAGACGAGTGGGTGAGGCACGTTGAGAATCGCGAGGCGGCGCAGGCACTCCGGATGGGTGTGGGCAAGGTGCCAGCCCACCATGGCGCCCCAGTCATGCCCCACGACGGATGCGCGGTCGCGACCAGCGGCCTCGATCAGCGCGCACACGTCGTCGGCGAGCAGGTCGAGGTCGTAGGCGGCCACGGCCCGCGGCGCACCGCTCCGGTTATAACCTCGCTGATCGGGGACCACCACGCGGCAGCCCGCCTCGGCGAGGGCCGGAATCTGGTGCCGCCAGCCGTACCAGAACTCGGGGAAGCCGTGGAGGAGCACCACGAGCGGGCCGTCGTCGGGCCCTGCCGCCCGCACATGCAACTTCACGCCCCGTCTCTGCACCCAGTGCTGCTCAAGAGGGACTGAACACCGCGTCGCCGGATCTCTCATCATCGATGGTGGTCTCTCATCAAGCCGTTTTCGATGCTCTCTTACATTCCCCAATTTCCCAACCTTTCCCCTTCAACCCTCCATCGGACTCGCATCCGGGTCGTACACCTTTTCCTGGTGGCGCTCCTTCAGGCGCTGGTAGGCCGGATTGTCGGTCAGGTCCTGCCACGCGTCGCGGAAGACGATGGCGGACGCTCGCTTCTCGGGGTCGGCCCACTGTTCGGGCTCGCGCTCGGTGCCGTCCTCGTCGTACTTCTGCCCGCCCGGATACTTTGCGTACCGCATGGCCCGGGTGAAGCCCATTTGCAGGTACTTGCGCGCCATGTCCATCCCCACGAAGTCCTCTTCGGCTCGATAGTCCTCGTACTTTTCCTGCAGCGCGGCGACGCTCTCTTCGGCCGCAGGCTCGTCCTTGAAGCTCCAGTCGGGGAGAAGTTCGTCCTTGTACGGCTGCACCTTGAAGACGCCCTGCTCGCCGGACTGGTACCGGTAGGCCTCCGGCCGTTCTCGGAAGTTCACCTCGTACTCGCCTGCCATTTTATAAACTTATAAACTGGGTTGACGATGCAGAACGCTATTCTCTCGACACTGGACCGTCCTTCTCCGACTCCACCCGCCGGGGGGTCGCGCGCTCGGCGGAGAGACGCGACCAGGTCCGCTCGGCAAAATCGCGGAAGGGCTCTTTCTGATGTAGCCAGCCAAAGTGGAGAACGTATGGCGTCAGCTCCATGTATTCTCCCATTCCTGGAAGGCACTTCGCAACCCCCAGCAGAGCGTCCCGCACTCGGGCGTTCGGGAGGCCTCGGAGGCTGTAGACGAAAGAATTCGTGTAGAGGCGGTACGAGACCTCACGGAAGTCCGGGTCGTGATCGGTCAGCGTATCGATGTAGTCGAGCTGAGGGCTATTTCGTCCCTGCAGCCACGGAAACACGTGCAGGTCAAGGTCACTCATTGCTAGGGCGAGGCTCCACTCGCACGTCTCTTCGCTACGCCCCTCGTTGAGACGACTTCGGAAGTGGGTCTTGTCCGCCCGGTCGAGGTAGCTCGCGGCGACTTGCCCGACCTCGCGGGTGCGGCTTTCATCCTGCGCGTAGATCATTCCGGCCTGCACGCGGGGAAGTCGTGTGAGGCCCAGCCGTCGAAGCGTGCGCGGACGCCGCCCCAGCAGCACGTCCACGACGACCCCGATTCCCTTCGGGCCGCCAAAGAAGTGGTCCGCGTTCTGCAGGCCGGTGGCCGTGAAGGGGAAGGCGGCGAACTGCTGCCAGAGCGGATCCGGGCTGCGGCACCACACCATGTCTGCGTCTACGAACAGCGAGCGGTCAAACGCCTTGAACCGGTGGAGATGATGCTTGAACCCGACGATCGACTGATGCTTCGGGGGCAGGTCGCCGAGCACGTCGAAGAGCGTGTCCAGCCCCCGGCGCTCCAGCAAGCTGCGATGATGCTCCGGACAGAAGAGCGCCACGGGACGCTCCGTGTCGTGTCGTCGGAGCGTGTGCACCGACGCCACGGCGTGCTTCACGTATCGGTCGGGGCCGTAGCTGTGCAGAACGTAGCCTTCGCGGGGCGTGGTCATAGCGGGGGAGACCAGGTCGCGCAGTCGACGATGCCTTCAAGACCCCAAGGACCCGATTGGTCCGCTCCCGCTTGTTCCAGGAAGGCCCACGGGCGAGACCATTCGTCACTGAGCCGGAAGCAGCCTGATGTCGTCAATGTCGACCTTCGAGACCCCGTTGGTCGAGTCCGAGTCTCCAGAAATCGTGATCGAGACCGGGCGGCGGGGCGGCTTTTCCCCAAACACCTGTCGGTAGTCACTCGCGACGTCTCGCTGCACGGATTGCCACGCCCCCTGGCGGGGCTCAGCCGCCGAATTGGCGACGATCACCGTTAAGGAGCCGAAGGAGACGACCGTTCCTACAGGAAGCGATGAGCTGTAGGTATACTTGATGCTCTTGGGACGCCCGAGCCAGTCTTTTCCGAACGTTACGTACACGGCTCCGCCCGTGTCGTTCGTGCCTTTCTCGCTCGCCCCCTCCGGAAGCTCCAGCGCACGCCATCGCCACGCCAGTCGGGGATGAGTGTTCAGATTCCACTCAAACTCCTTCCCGGTGCGCTGAGAAAAGCGAATATACTCCCCCCGAGTGTAGAGACGCACAAACTGATCTCCGTCCTGCTCGACCACCGCAAACTCTTCTCCGTCTCCTATCGCCTGCTCCGCCGAGCGGACCTCCGTCTCGGAATTTACGCGCACCCACTGGTCCGGGGGCTCCCCCGCATCGTACCGCTCAAAATCGTCCACGGTGATCGGTCCGGCACTCGGTGCATTCTGATGCGCGCCCCCCTGCGCCCACGTTTCCGGCGAGGCCCCACCTCCGAGCAGAGTCATCGCGAGGAGCATCGCTCCTGGTTGGAGGGGCGCAACTGAGAAGTGTTCGAACGAAAACATCGGTGGTGTAGGCGCGTGGTGAGCAGAAGTCCTGGGAGGCCTCAGGAAAGAGCGGGCCGCTTACTCCTCCTCACAGGTAACGCGGAGCGCGGGAGCCGGAGCCACCTCCCATGATGAAAATACGGGGTCCCTGTTTGCACAATCAATACTGAGCCAAGCTGTATGCGCGTTTCGTGTGCCCCAACCGTTTCGGGCGGCTTCTGTGCGGAACCCTACGCCTCGCCGCCCGATACGGATTGGCGATATTTGCGGGTCCGGCATCGGTGCTGAGTCCCCGAGGTTTCGGTATGGCATGAGTGACCCAACCCTCTACATTCACGTAGGCCCCTCCAAGACGGCCACGACGTTTCTTCAGCGGGACGTCCTGGGGCGGATTGCGTCGGCGGAATGCCTTCCGGTGCCCGAAATTGAGGTGGAGGGACGGCGCCTGCGATTCGGGGATCTGTTTAGCCTCTCCCCCGAATTCTGGCGCGGACTGGAGACGGACCCCTTCGCCGACAGGGTCCGACATTCAGGGCGAGACGTGGTGATTTCGGACGAGCGGATCTGCGGGGGGCTCGTCGCTCCGCAGCCCTGGATTCCGGGATCAGTCCCGGGCCGCGGTCTTCCCCCAAGTCCGCGGCTCCATACGCACAGCCGGGTCGATCCCTACTCCGTGTCTAGCCATTTTCGAGAATTACGCCGGGCGGCCGACGCGTGGGGGTACGAGCGCGTTCGGGTGCTCCTGACGCCCCGTCGACAAGACACCAAACTGGCCTCCAGCTATGCGCAGCTCTCCAACCGAGTCCGAGGGGCCGGGCAGCAGAACTTTGAGACGTGGGTCCGGCACCTCCTGCATGACGCGATCGGCCACAACAAGGGCGGGGGCGTGAACCTGGACTATTCCCTCTGGTGGCGGGAGCTAAGGACAGCCGTGGGCACGGAGAACGTCTTTTTCCTGCCCTTCGAGCTGCTCCGCGAGGACCGGGCCACGTTCCTGCGGCAGTGGCTCGGGGTTCTTGGCGTGCCGGAGGCGGACTCGATCGTGGACGCTCTCTCGGGGTCCGAGGGGACCGAGAAGAACGTCCGGTCGCGGTCGGCGGACACGTGGACCCTGCGGACGCCCATCAAGAAGGGGCGCTTCCTGCTCCGGTGGCCCGATTTTTCGCGGGAGAGCGAGATTCGACTCACGGAGGCACTGAGGGCGGAGATCCTGGCGGCCTACGAGGAGGGAAACCGGTCGCTGGACGAGAGGTGCTCCCATCTGAACCTCGGCGAGTACGGATACTACTAATCAGTCCCTCTCGTCTCCGTGGAGCCTGAGCCTTCGGCCCGCCGCGGTGTTGAGCATCACGTGCCGGGCGGGGCCGTATCTCATTTCTAGAAATCATCCTCGCGCCGGTCGTGTCCGCCGTACGCCTCTTCAATCTGGTGTGCCCATGCGCCTGCTGTTCGTCACCCAGGACTTCCCACCCGACATCGGCGGCATCCAGACCTATTCGTGGGAGGTGGCCCACCGCCTCGCGGATCGGGCGGCGCACCTGACCGTCATGGCCCCAGATCGGCCGGAGGCGACGTCGGTCGACCGCGCCACCTCGTTTCCCGTGGTCCGACTGCCGGGCCGTTCGGACCTCCTTCCGCTCTTCCTCCTTCCGATGCTCCCGGCTCGGGCCCGGCGGATGCAGGCCGACGTTGCCTTCCACGCCCAGTGGCAGACCGTGGGGGCCTCGGTCCTGGCTCGAGCCCTGTTCGGCCGGCCGCGTCGCATCGTGTGTGCGGCCCACGGCCGCGAGTTGCTGTTCAATCCGGCCACCGGGTATCCGGGGCTCGGCGCGGCGTACGACCGCTTGCGGCAGACCCTTCTCCACCAGGTAGATGCGTTTCTTCCCGTCAGCCGCTATACGGCCGGCCTGCTGCATGAGCGCGACGTTCCGCCGGGGCGCACGCACGTGGTCCCGAATGGCACCGATCCGGACTGCTTTCGCCCCCGCGACGACACCTCGCTGCGGCAGCGCCTCGGCCTCGCCGACCGCTCCCTGCTGCTGACCGTGGGACGCCTCGTGCGCCGGAAGGGCATCGACACGGTCCTGCGGGCCCTCCCGACCATTATCCAGACCTGCCCCGACGTAGCATACGTCATCGCAGGGACAGGGCCGGATCGGGCTCGCCTCGAACGGCTCGCCACCCGTCTCGGCGTCCGCGAGCGCGTCCGGTTTGTAGGCGAGGTCGACCACGACCGGCTCCCGCTCTACTACAGTGCCGCCGATCTGTTCGTCATGCCGGCCCGCGAGGATCCGCCGGATGTCGAAGGATTCGGGCTCGTCTTCCTAGAGGCCAATGCCTGCGGCACGCCCGTCATCGGGGCCCGCACCGGCGGCATCCCCGACGCCGTACAGGACGGCGAAACGGGCCTGCTCGTGTCGCCCAACGCCCCCGGCCCCTTCGCCGAGTCCGCCCTTCGCGTTCTTACAGATCCCGACCTCGCCGAGACGCTTGGCCGACAGGGCCGTCGCCGGGCCGTAAGCGAAGCGAGCTGGGACCACATTGCCGGCCGCATCCATGCCCTCTTGAGGCGTGAACTGGCGTGAGCAATGCGGGGGCTCACCGGTGCTTGAAGCATCTGCCTGAAGCAGTTGCTTCGGGCACTGAGGCCGACGGCTCTCCCTAGGCGTCCCACCTCCCGTCCGAGCGGCCTCAGATCGTCCCCGACAGGTCCGGGAAGGCGCCCCTCTCACGAGGGAACCAACGTACCAGCTCTCAACCGTCCCCTCTTACACGGCTACAGCACGTCCCGGAGAAACCGCCCCGTGTGACTGTCGGGACACGCCGCCACCTCTTCGGGCCTCCCCGCCACGACCACCTCGCCCCCCTCGTCCCCACCCTCCGGCCCGAGGTCGATCACGTGGTCGGCGGCCTTGACTACATCGAGATTGTGCTCGATGATGAGGACCGAGTGGCCGTTCTCGACCAGCTGCTCGAAGGCGCCGAGGAGCTGCTTGATGTCGTCGAAGTGGAGGCCCGTCGTTGGCTCGTCGAAGATGTAGAGCGTGCGGTCCGAGGAGCGGCTGTTGAGGTGGCTGGCGAGCTTGATGCGCTGGGCCTCCCCGCCGCTCAGGGTGGTGGAGGGCTGGCCGAGTGTGAGGTAGCCGAGGCCAATGTCCTGCAGCACCTCCAGCTTGTTGAGGACGGCGCGCTCCCCCGCGAAGAACTCGGCGGCCTCGTCGACGGTCATGTTGAGCACGTCGGCGATGGTCTTGCCCTGGTACGTTACATCGAGCACTTCCTTCTTATAGCGCTGCCCGTTGCAGGCCTCGCACTCCAGATAGAGGTCGGCCAGGAACTGCATCTCCACCTTCACCACTCCCTGCCCCTCGCATTCCTCGCACCGGCCGCCCTTGGTGTTGAAGCTGAAGGTGCCCTGGTCGTAGCCGTGGACCTGCGACTGCCGCGTCTTGGCGAAGAGCCGTCGGATGCCGTCAAAGGCGTTTGTGTAGGTGGCGGGATTGGAGCGGGGCGAGCGCCCGATGGACGACTGGTCGACCATCTCCACGGCGTCCACCTTGTCGTGGCCGCGAATGGTGTCGTGCGCGCCCACCTTGCCGTCCCCACTGCCACCCTTCAGACGGTGGAGCCCCTCGTAGAGCGTCTGGTTCGTGAGGGTCGACTTGCCGGAGCCGCTCACGCCGGTCACGCAGACGATCTGGCCGAGCGGGATCTCCACGTCGATGTGCTTGAGGTTGTGCTGCCACGCGTTCTCCACGACGAGCACGTCGTCTTCGTCCACCGAGCGACGCTCGTCGGGCACCTCCACCTCCTTGCGCCCACTCAGGTACTGTCCCGTGAGCGA
>PXTN01000076.1 GCA_003022565.1 Bacteroidetes bacterium QS_3_64_15
GGATCGATCGCCACCTCGAAAAGCACGTAGGGGTCTTCGACCAGGTCGGCCCGCCCCGCGTGCACGAGCGTCTCCAGCAGCGCCGTCGCTGGCTCGCCTGAGCAGTAGACCATCGGCGTGCCCTGACGGTGCCACCGGCCTCGCCCGCGCGACCCGCGAAAGGCCGACTCGGCGTACTTTTCTTTG
This sequence comes from Bacteroidetes bacterium QS_3_64_15, assembly GCA_003022565.1. Classification (GTDB taxonomy): domain Bacteria; phylum Bacteroidota; class Rhodothermia; order Rhodothermales; family Salinibacteraceae; genus Salinibacter. Next base: position 187 of record PXTN01000076.1, read on the forward strand.
ACGAGCCGATAGATCGTCACGGGGGTTGGCTCTCTCTTGTGCGTTGCCGGGGGAGGACGGGCGCCGCAGGCACCTTCGGAACGGAAGTCTTTCGCCGTTACGCCACGCCAGTCTCGTCGAGAACTGTGAGCATATCCTCGACCTCGCGTAGGCCCGGCTCGGTGTCGAGGCGCTCCGCCGGCGACTCACCGCCAAGGACGGCTTTCGCCTCGGTCAACCAGGCGCGCGCCGCGTCCGCGCTTCCCAGGGCTCCGAGCGCGTGGTCCCAGACGTGAAGAAGGCGCCAGAGCCGGTCGGACTCGGCAGGAGTGAGCTGCCCGCCGCTCTCCGCGCGGCGGCGCTGCAGGGTGCGCACGGAGACGCCCATCATCCGCGCAAACGCCTCTTGGCTCAGCCCCAGCTGTTCCAAAAGCTCGTTGAGCAGACCGACCTCCAGCCCCGACCGGACCTGGCTTGCGTCCGGCACTGCTGCGACGGCGGCAGAGTGTTGGGTCGGTCTTCCCTTACGGCGCTGGCGAAGACGGTCTTCGAACGCCTCCTGCGAAAGCGAACGGTGGCCTCTGTGCCCGGAATCGCCGGAGGACGTTTCTCCAGAATGTTCTTCAGTGGAAGCGGCAGTGCTCACGGCGCTGGCGGAGTCTGATGAGACGATATGAGAAGCTGCCCATGTTCGCGTATTAACACGTGGCGCACCACGTTCCGCAGATGTCGCAACGTGCTCCTGTCCAGATTCGGGGAGACATTATTTCCCGTGAGCCCGCTGAGGGGAGCTCGGGCCCACATTCGCGTGAACGGTCCGTTCTTTGGGCAGTGAACCGCAGACGGAATCAATTGGGGCTGGACCGTTTGACGAGGAACTCCATTCGTCGCAGTGAACCGACGACTTCCACAGCCGCAGCCCGTCCGATGACGACCAACTTCTACGCCCCGCCCTCCGCCATCCGGGCCGGCCGCGTGGTGTTGCCCGACGAGGAGGCCCGACACGTGCACACGGTCCTGCGGGGGGAAGCGGGCGACGAGATGGTCGTGGTGGACGGAGAGGGCGGCTGGTACCGCGTGCGAATCGACCACGTCGCGCCCGAGCAGGTGGTGGCCACGATTGTAGAGCAGCGCGAGGACGTGGGCGAGCCGGCGGTGGACGTGACGATGGCACTGGGACTCCTCAAGAAGCGATCCCGCTTCGAGACGTTCGTGGAGAAGGCCGTCGAACTGGGCGTACACCGCATTGTGCCCCTGCGCACCGTTCACACTGAGCCGGAGTCGGTCCGTGAGGAGCGGCTTCGCAACGTCATGGTAGCCGCGATGAAGCAGTGTCGTCGCAGCCGGCTGCCGGATGTGGCGGCCCCGCAGTCGCCGGAGGCCCTGCTCGCGGCATCGGAGGTGGAGATCAGGCTTGTGTGCCATGCCGGGGACGACGCCGTTCCGATCCGGCGGGCAGTGGACGAGGCGGGACCGGCCTCGTCGGCGCTCGTGCTCGTGGGGCCGGAAGGAGGGTTCGCGCCCTCGGAGGTGGACGCGGCCGTGGCGGCGGGGTGCAGGCCCGTGTCGCTCGGTGCGCGGCGATTACGCGCGGAAACGGCGGGCCTCGCGGCGCTGCAGGCCGTCGTGGGGAGCACCGGGGGCGGCGCGGAGGCGAATCTTGAGGGGCGCGGGCAAAACGGATGAAAAACAGGACCACGGGGAGCACGGCCTTCGATGGCTCGTATTCCGCACTGGTCCCGACACGTCAGGCGCGACGCGTAAAAGAATCACGCATTACTCCTCACGCATCACGCCCAACCAGTCCCTGCCCGCAACGCTCGAGCGTGGCGACGCACCTGGACTCCACACGCTGCACGTCCAATGGCCGATTTGACCGAAACTCCGCTTTCCTCCGAGCAACTCGTCGACGGCGTGTTGCTGAAGGCCCTTCGCGACGAGGTGCGCCTGCCCGATGGAAAAGAATCGGTGCGCGAGTGGATCGACCACCCGGGGGCGTCCGCCATTGTGCCAGTCTTTGAGGACGGGCGCACGCTTCTGGTGCGGCAGTTTCGCTACCCGCCCCGGCGCACGTTTTTGGAGGTGCCGGCCGGGAAGCTCGACGAGCCCGGCGAGGCTCCTGAGGACGTGGCGAGGCGGGAACTGAAAGAGGAGACGGGGTTGCGGGCCGAACGGTTCGAGCACGTGGGCAGTGCCCATCCCTGCATCGGCTACAGCAGCGAGGCCATTCACATCTTCACCGCACACAACCTCGACCGAGGCACACAGACCCTCGCGGAGGGCGAGTTCGTAGAGGTCGTCGAGATGGGCTTCGACGAGGCCCTTGACCGGGCTCGCCGCGGAGACCTGAAAGACATGAAAACAATCACCGCACTGGTGTACGCGGCGTACGCGAACGAAACCTCTTGACCCTCGTAGTTTGACGGGCTGCGGCCCGCGGCACGGCCGAGGCGTGCTGCTCGAAGCCCCCGAGGCCTCGCGCAAACGATCTTTTTTCGGAAAAGCCAACGGTAGTTATGTTTTCCTTCATGGTTGCCATTATCGCGTTGATCGCGGCGGTCCTCATTCTGGTCATTCTGATGCAGAGTGGCCAGGGACAGGGCTTGTCTGGCATCGCCTCTGGCGGAGCGACCCGGCAGGTGCTCGGCACGCGACAGGCGCCGGACATGCTCGAAAAGGCGACTTGGACCCTTGCCGCCGTCTTTATCTCGCTCTGTGTGATCACCAACTTCTTTATTGATCGCGGGGAGGAGGAGAGTGTGATCCAGCAGCGGGCTGGGGACAATCCAACCCAGCAGGGACAAACTCCGGGTCCCGGACAAGGGGGCGACGCCGCGCCGCTCCCCGGACAAGGTGGGGGTCAAGGTGGGGGCGGGGGGCAGGGCGGCGTTCCCTCACAGCCGCAGGGCGGTGGGGGCGGAAACTAGACGCCCTTTGCCGAGCGCACTCTCCATTTTAGCTGCTCTGAATGGCGAGGGGCCTCCGGGCGCCTCGCCGTTTCTACGTCGCTCCCCAAGTCGCGCGGTCCAGGCACCCCGAGAACGCAGGGAATCCGAATACAAAAAGCGGCAGTCCCGACGGCTGTCGGGAACTGCCGCTCGTGCTCGGACGAAACGTGCGGATCTGTAAGCCGAATTCGGTCTGCCCGCGTCCGGGGCCGTGCCCGGTAGGCGGGGAGGCCATCATCTATCTGGGACGTCCGTCACCGGGCGCCTCTAGCGGCCTACCTGCACCGATGGGTCGGCGGGCAACCTTGTGCACCGACGGCGCCGGTGCCCGGTACTACTTGGCCTTTCACCCCGTGGGGTTTGCCGGGCCGCCCCTGTCGCCAGGAGCGCCGGTGCGCTCTTACCGCACCCTTGCACCCTTGACCCCACCGGCCCCGACAGTCGCCGGGGCGGGATCGTCAGGGCAGGACTGCTCTCTGTTGCACGTGCCGTCGCCTCGATGGTAGTCGGGACGCCTTCCCGTTAGGAAGCACGGTGCCCTGCGGTGTTCGGACTTTCCTCACCGCCGCACCTGCGCGGACCGGAACGGGTCTCGGTTGAGCAGGAACGACGGAGCGATGGTCCGATCCGCACGCCATCTGCTTGTACCGTGCGCGGAGGGGGAAGTTCGAACTTAGCTCCAGCACCAGGGCCCATGCAAAAAAGCGCAGCGGCCTCGACAGGCGGCTGCGCTTCTACAGATCAAGGGTCTCTTTCATCTCGTCGACCGTCTCGTTGTAGAGATCCTGGTCGACGATGATGCGACCGGTGTGCTCGCAGGCGACGATGGTTTTCCGCTTTCGGATTTCGACCTGTCGCTGCGGGGGGACGGCGAACCCGGCGGCGGCGCCTCGCTTGAGCGGCACAACGGCCCGGCCGTCGCGGAGGCGGTCTCGGAGCTTCGAGTAGGCCTTGAGGTATCGGCTGCCGACCTTTTCAGCGGCCTCCTCCCGGAGCTCTTCAAGGGATTTCTCCTCGTCCTCCGTATCTTCGACCACCTCTTCGAGCTCGTCGCGCTTCTCATCGAGCACGTCTTCGAGTTCCTCGAGACGCTCTTCCGTTTCCCCGATGTCCGCCTCGTTCGACTCGATGGTTTCCTCAGCCTCCTCGATGGTTTCCTCGGCGTCGGCGATGCGCTCTTCCTGTCCTTCGATTTCCTTCGTGAGCGCATCGAACTCTCGATTGTTGCGGACTTCGAGCTGCTGCTCTTCGTACTTATCGATGAGGCCTTCCGCCTCTTTGATGTCGAGCTCAGCCTGCCGCTTGGCCACCTTTTGCTCCTGCATCTCCTCCTCGTAGGTGTCGAGACGCGTCTCAAGGCCGGCCTTTTCGTCCTCGAGATCGCGAATTTCGTCCGGAAGGTCGCCCCGGAGCTTTTGGATTTGGTCGATCCGGTTGTCAATATGTTGGAGCCGGACCAGGGCACGGAGCTGGTCTTCCACGTCCGTCTTCTTCTTTTTGGCAGTCGGCATAGACTAGCTATTTTTGATCATTCGAGCGTGGGTGAACACCATTCAACAGGTACATTCAGAGCAGGCGGAGGTTCGTACCTCTGTTTCGGACTTCTTCCATTTCGTGCAAAAACATCGTGGGGGTTGCGGGGGCTGCCGGCTCACTGAAGCAAATGCCCCGCGAAAGATGGGGAGTCGTTGCCGGAGGTGTATTGCGCACGTCGTATTGCTCGTGTTGCGCATGAAACCGACAGTGGCGTCTGGAGGGAAACGATTACGCAATACGCACCACGCAATACGTCCCCTCTCGTGACGGCACTCAAGTTCGACGGGGACAGTGCCGCTTAGGAATTAGCGCGCCCCTCGTCCCCAGACGGCACGAATGTGCGCATCGGGCTCGTCGTCGTGTCGGTGCGGTGCCAGGCGACGTTCGGAAAGCGGTCGGCCAGCCAGTCGCGGAGCAGTTGTTCGGTCAAGGCCTCCGTTTCATAATGGCCCGGGTCGATGAGGGCCATCTGGGGCGTGCCGTCGGCGTCGAGGACCTCGAAGAACTCATGGTACGTGACGTCCGCGGTCACGTAGGCGTCGACCCCGGCTCCGCGGGCGGTGCCGATGAAGTCGCTGCCGGCCCCTCCGCAGACGGCCACGCGTTCGACCGTGGCGTCGGGGGCGCCCGCGTAGCGCAAGCTCCCGGCGTCGAGGCGAGCACCCACGCGGTCGAGGAACGCTTGAAGAGGCATTGGTTCCTCCAGGTGGCCCAGCGCCCCGAGCCCGGCCCGCGAGTTCGTTTGCTTCACCGGATAGAGGTCGTAGGCCACCTCCTCGTACGGGTGGGCGTCCTGCAGCGCCGCCATCACGGTGCCCCGGTTCCAGCGCGCCACCTCCACCTCCACCTTGCGCTCGGCCGCCGACTCTACCTCGCCCCCGGCCGTGCCGATGTGGGGATCGGTGTGCGAGCCGGGCTTGAAGAAGCCAGTCCCCTCGGTCGCGAACGCGCAGGCCTCGTAGTCCCCGATCCGGCCGGCGCCCGCGTCGGCGAGGGCCTGCCGCACGGAGTCGAACGCATCTTCGGGCACGAAGACCGCGAGCTTGTAGAGCGTGTCCTCGAAGCCGTCGAGGAACCCGATGTCGGTGAGCCCCAGCCGCTCGGCGAGGGCGAACGACACCCCGTCGGGCGCCGCGTCGAGATTGGTGTGAATGCTGTAGAGTCCGATCCCGGCCTCCGCAAACTGAAGGGCTAAATTGGACACGTACCCGTCGGCCGTGATGCCTTCGAGGGGCTGGAAGAGGAGGGGGTGGTGGGTGACGACGAGCTCCGCGTCGCTGGCCTCGGCCTCCGCCAGGACCTCGGGGGTCGCGTCGAGGGCCAGCACGGCGGACGTTACGGGGCGGTCGGCGTCGCCGACTTGCAGGCCCACGTTGTCGTAGTCCTGCGCGGAGCCGGGCGGCGCCCAGGCGTCGAGGGCAGTCGTAACGTCGGCAATGGAAGGGGAGTGATCCATGACGGCGGACAGGGGTGGTGAGACAATGCGTCTGCGACCCCGCCCACAATCGTATCATACAGGACGTAACAGAGGGGCACGCGACCGGGATCCCGACAATACCGACCGGATCCTTTCAAACGCGAGGCTCGGGTGCTGTCGTCGCTGGCACCTCCGACTCCTCCACGCCGAACGAGGTGCCCACGTCGAGCCCCGACCTGAGGAGCGGATCGTCGAGGGGCACCGTTCGGGTTTTTTCTGCCACCTCCTCGAGCGGAACCGTCGTGAATGAGTCGTTCTGAATGGCCACCATCGCCGCGGTTGTGCCGTTGGCGGCCAGCTCGGCGGCCCGGGTACCGAAGGCGGTGGCAAGGTTGCGGTCGTAGGCCGTGGGGGTGCCTCCCCGCTGCATGTGTCCCAGGACAGTCGTGCGGACACTGGTGTCGAGGTGCTCGCGAAGCTGATCGGCGAGGACGCGGCTGATGCCCCCGAGCCGAATCGAGTCGGTGTACTCCTCCCCGCGCTCCTGCACCACGTGGTCGCCGCCCTTCTGCTTGGCACCCTCGGCGACGGCCACAATCGTAAACCGCTGTCCGCTCCGCTCCCGATCGGTACAGACGCGCGCAACTTCTTCGGCCTCATACTCGATTTCCGGAATGAGAATTACGTCGGCCCCACTGGCCACCCCTGCATGCAGCGCGATCCAGCCCGAGTAGCGTCCCATCGTTTCGATGATCATCACTCGATGGTGGCTCTGGGCGGTGGTGTGAATGCGGTCGATGGCCTCCGTGGCGATGCTAACGGCCGTGTCGAAGCCAAAGGTGTGATCGGTGCCCACGATGTCGTTGTCGATCGTCTTGGGCACGCCCACGATGTCGATGCCGAGATCGGTGAGGCGGTGGGCGATGGACATGGTGCCGTCGCCCCCGAAAGCCACGAGCGCGTCGAGGCCGAGATTGCGGTAGGTTTTCACGACCTGCGCCGAGACATCGGCCCCGCCTCGGGGATGGTAGTTGAAAGGGTTGGCCTTGTTGCTGGCACCGAGGATGGTCCCACCTCGGGTTAGGATGCCGCTTACGTCGCGGTAATGGAGCGGCTCGACGTTCCGATCGACGAGGCCCTGGAATCCATCGAGGATGCCAACGACCTGGGCGTTGTGCTGGAGGGTGAGGCTTTTGGTGACGGCCCGGAGCGCGGCGTTGATGCCGGGACAGTCGCCTCCGCCGGTGAGAACGCCGATGCGAAGCGGTTTGCTTGGCATGTGGGAACGGGATCGATGCAGGAGCGATGTAGGGCAACAGGAAGGAAACCTAATCACCGTGCGGATGAAATCCGAACGTCGGATTGTGCTGGGAACGCGGGCATCCGTGGGCGGGGACCTGTAGACCAGCGGAGGCTTCGAAAGTCCCGATCTCCCGCCAAAATCTTAAACCTTCCTCCCTGGGATACGTTGAGTTCTGCGCCTGAATAGTCCCGAAAGGCTCGCTGTCTGTTGTCTTACTTCTACCGTTCCATGGAGGCCCAACAGCCGAAAAACGTCCTCGGCGGCGTGCTCCGCGCCTGCTCGACGGATCCGGAGACTGGATTTTACCGCAACGGGCACTGCCAGACCGGCCCTCGCGACGTGGGCCGCCACGTGGTCTGCGCCGAGATGACGGAGTCATTCCTGCGATTTACGAAGCAGAAGGGCAACGACCTGAGTACGCCCCGCCCCGAGATGGATTTTCCGGGGTTGGAGCCGGGCGATCGGTGGTGTCTCTGCGCGGCGCGATGGCAGGAGGCGGTCGAGGCCGGAGTCGCCCCGCCCGTCGTGCTGGCGGCCACGAACGAGGCGGCGCTGAAGGTGCTGGACCTGGAGACCCTGAAGGCGCACGCCCTCGACGCTGCTCCCTCGGAGGACGGGTCGGACGAGGAGGCCTGATCTGCGTCACTCGTCGGGCCCCGGAGGAAGAAGGAAATGCGGGCCGAGTCAGAAAATTTCTAGCCCAGACTGCAGACTACAGCCGGTCGGTGCCCCGATGACGGCGGACCGCGGACAGCGGACCGCCGCCTTGACTTAGGTTCGAAGTTCGGGAAGCGGCGCGTCGGCCGGGACGAAGGCGAGCGCGAGGCCGTTGTTGCAGTAGCGGAGACCCGTCGGCTCCGGCCCGTCCTCGAAGACGTGACCCTGGTGGCCGCCGCATCGCGTGCAGTGGTACTCGGTGCGCGGGTAGCCCAGCTTCATGTCCTTCTTCGTCTCGACCTGTTCCTCTAGCGGCGCCCAGAAGCTGGGCCAGCCCGTGCCGCTCTCATACTTGGTCTTCGAGGGGAAGAGCGGCAGACGGCAGGCGGTGCAGATGTAGGTCCCCGTGCGCTTCTCCTCCAGCAGGGGGCTCGACCCTCGCGGCTCGGTGCCCGCCTCGAAGAGAATATAGAACTCGTCCTCCGACAAAATCGACCGCCACTCGTCCATCGATTTGTCGAGTGGAGACGGGTCCTTGGGCCGTGTGTGCACCCAGAGGGAGTCGGACGCCACCGGAGAGGCGGACGGAGTCGACTGGCTTGGGTTGCAGGCAGAGGCAGAAAGCGCAACGGGCGCGAGGGACACCCAGGCACAGTGATTGAAGAAGGTTCGTCGGTCCATGGCGTGCACGCAGCTGTGAGGAAGGCAGTGCAACTACTCTGTGGCGGTGAGGGGGCGGGACGTTTCAGAACGAGGCGCAGGTCAGCACCAACGTGTAGAACTGCAGGTTGGCCGGCGCCCGGCCGGTGAGGGCCGATCCGTGGTGGAGGCCGAGGAGCGGGGGAGGGAACGTCACGGGAGTAGCGGGATGGTGAGTAGAACGCCGTCTACAACCGGGTGTTGACGACGTTGTTGTAGATGGAACCGAAGGTGTAGGAGATTCCGATTGATCCGCCGAGTTCGTAGGTCGTGGCCCGTTCTCGCCGGCGCAAGAGAACCTCTTCATCGGACGGGTCTCCTGCAGGGAGAGAAAGTTGATCCTGGATGCGCTCGGCGTTAAGACGGAGGCGGAGGGAGAGGCCTTCTATCAGGCGCACTCTGAGAAAGCTTCGGAACTCTACACTGTTCTTCGAGAGGTCATGAAAGTAGTTTGAGACCTCTAATTGCGAAAAGACGGATCCCCAGGTTTGATTGAGGCGGAGACCGACTTGCGCAGACTGCTGAGCGAGGGTTTCCCGCCGCTGCTCGAAGATTGTTATCGACCGGTAATTGCGGTACTCCGGGCCGATGCGATAGCGGAAGGTCAGTTGCTTCTGGTCGGAGATGTCATACGGAAAGAGATTGTATTCGACGGCGGCGCGGATGCGGGTGCCGAGTTGGATGTTGGTGAAGGTCCGCGAGAAGACGGTGCTGGAGAGGCCCATCCCAGAATTGGGACCGAGGGTCTTAACGACCGCCGCGTCAACATCGTAGTCCTCGGAGGTGCTTCGGATGTCGGTCGTGTCCTCGCGCTCAAAGACGTCGACCTCTCGCTCGCCGTTCATCCGAACGTTGTGCTTCCAGGCCTCGGTAACACGTTCGGCACTGAGGTCCCCTTCAAGCTCATAGGCATACTCTTGTGACTGAAGGTCGGCACTTCCAGAGACGCCGACATCGAACACCCACCTATTCCACGGGTCTTCGTCCGCCGACGCGTCGTCCGGCTCTTCCTCCGGGGGAGAATACGTGATGTCGAGGTAGTCAGAGGTTGAGCTGCGACTGGCGAAGGGGGCCAGTCCTAAGCGCAGCCGCTCGGCCAACCCGCGCCGGCGTTCTTCGCGGGTCCGGCTGGGGGAAGCCTCGTACGTGAGTTCGTGCCGTAGTCCCTCCAGTGGACCCTGACCGACGAATCGTAATCGGTACGATACGCCCCCGCCCCCAGTCCGTCGACGCGTTCCAAGCACGTGGACGTCCGCTTGTCTTCGGTCGCGGACGTAGTCGACGAAATTGATATTTCGCCGCATGTACGATTCATAGCACTGCCGACAGTCCAGGAACACCCGGACGGGCCGGTCGAGGGATCTGCGCGCCGTGTCCGACTCGGTGTTTGAACGCGTGCTCTGAGCATGAAGAAGGGAAGGCCCTAGCAGCGCAAATGCCAGTAGTAATAGCCCAAACGGGGTACACCTACGCCGGCAAAAGGATGTTCGGCGGAATCGGAACGACACGACGACAACAGATTTGCGGAAGTTCTCGATAGGAAAAGGGAGGGTCAGCCGCGCGAAAAGCGTGGCTAAGATAAACGAGTTGGCAAGCCGCGGTTCCGGGATTTGAATGGGAAGCATCCTCCAGCCGTGGGTGGTATGAGTGCTGCAGTGAGTGGTGCGCTGGTCTGCAGCCGAATCTCCCCCTAGCTGTGCGTAGCGCGTCTACGTGCCGGGGCACTGGCACGGGAAACGTTCGAATTTGATCACGTTTTGCGGTCCCGAATGAAGGAAAGAGCCGGGCTTCAAGGCGTCTAACGTCTCCAAAATGCAGACATTAAAGTTTAGCGTAGATCCCATGGGATTTGACTGAAAGGCTCCGGGCGTCTTGGCTTGTCGGTCGCTCTGTCGTATGTTCAAGCCGTGCCGAAGCTGAATTTGGAGGGGGACTACCTCGATGGGGGCGCATCCCAGTTCCTTAGGGTGGGGTAGGCCCAGTTGCTCACTGTTGAACGGTCCGTCGGTATGCCGCAACTTTTTCCCAAAAAGGCCAACACCCTGCCCCTCCTTTCGCTCGGGGCTTCGGTTCTGGGAGGCGTTCTCTTGGTGTTTTTGGTCTGGTACTACTTCTCCCCGGAGTTCAAGGTCGTGGGGTACCAGCCCGAGCAACCCGTGCCCTACAGCCACGAGACGCACGTGCAGAAGCTGGGAATGGACTGCCAGTACTGCCACACCAACGTCGCAAACTCGAAGCACGCCAACGTTCCGTCGACGGAAACATGCATGACCTGTCACAGTCAGGTCCGGGCGAAGGCGTCTTCGCTACAGCCGGTACGTGAGAGTTGGGCGGAAGACAAGCCCATTAAATGGACGAAGGTACACCACCTCCCCGATTACGCCCACTTTAGCCACGCGGCCCATGTGGACAAGGGCGTCGGCTGCGAGACCTGCCACGGCCGCATCGACAAGATGGGGGCGGATGGGGTGTACCAGGCAGAGCCGTTGTCGATGGGCTGGTGCCTGGACTGTCACCGGCAGCCGGAAAAGTATCTCCGACCCAACGACGAGATTACGACGATGGGCTACACGCAGCCGGCCAACTTCGTCGAGCGCAATCTGGAGCGCATCGGAAAGCAGGGAATCCAGCCGCCCACCAATTGCTCGGCCTGCCACTACTAACCGTTTAGGGTTGAGGGTTCAGCGTTGAGCGTAGAGGGGGGCCTTGCGTGAAACGCTCAACGCACAACGCTGAACGCACCACCCGCAACGCCACACTGAGGTATGATTGAACTCGACGTCATAGATTCGGACACGGCCGACGCGGATGCAGGCGCGGCCGACCGTGACGACTCCGGGCCCACGTTTTGGCGCCACTGGTCCGAGTCGGAGACGGGCGACCGGGACGAGGGGAACGACCTCACGGAGTTTGCGCCGGGGGACAGTGAGCCCCCGAGCGGGGCCTCGCGTCGCCAGTTCCTCCAGCTCATGGGAGCGGCCATGGCCATGGCGGGCCTAGCGGGATGTCGCCGACCGGAGGAGAAAATTCTGCCGTACGCTCGCGACCCGGAAACGGTGATGCCGGGCATCGCGGACTACTACGCCACGGGCGTGCCCTTCCGGGGCGTGCTGCGGCCGGTGGTGGCCGAGAGCAACGAGGGGCGGCCGACCAAGATTGAAGGCAACGGCGACCACCCGATGGGACAGAAGGGCACCAGCCCGTACGAGCAAGCTTCGGTGCTCAATCTGTACGACCCCGACCGCTCCCGGTCGGTCCGGCAAGAGGGGAGTCAAGCTTCCTGGAACGACTTCGTGTCCTTCTGCCGACAGCTAGGCACCGAGGCCGCGCAGCGGCAAGTAGCGGTGCTGGTGGAGGAAACGTCCTCCCCGACCGTGCAGGCCATGCGGGAACGCATGGAGGATCGCTTTCCCAACCTGCAGTGGATCTCGTATTCGCCGGAGGGCACCACCCCGCGTCGTCTCGGCATGCAGCAAGCCTTCGGCCGCCCATTCCGGCCTCGATACGAGCTCGGCGAGGCGGAGGTCATCGTCAGTCTCGACGCCAACTTCCTGGACGGCCGCGCTCCCGACTTCCTCCACAACACGAAGACCTTCGCGGAGGGGCGGCGCCTGGAGGACGTGGAGGACACGATGAGCCGCCTCTACACGATTGAGAGCCAGTACTCCACGACGGGCGGCACCTCCGACCACCGACTTCCCCTGCGCGCCGGGCGCATCCCGGCCTTTGCCGCCGCGCTCGCCGCAGAGCTCGGCGTGGGGGACGCCCCGGACGCCTCGTGGGGCGAGAAAGAGCGCCTCCACGTCCGCGAGATCGCGCGGGACCTGCAGAGGGCGGGCGAGAGCAGCGTCGTTCTGGCGGGAGAGACCCAGCCGCCCGAGGTGCACGCCCTCGCAATGGCCATCAACCAGCAGCTCGGCGGCCTCGGGACCACCGTGACGCTCTTCGACACCGGGGACGATCCGGTTCAGTCACAGGACGAGGCACTGGCCGATCTTACTGGATCGATGCGGGCGGGCGACGTGGACACGCTATTCATGCTGGGCGTAAACCCGGTGTACAGCGCCCCCTCCGAGTTGGACTTTGAGGAGGCCCTCTCGAACGTGCAGAACACGGTGCACCTGGGCCGCCTCCGCAACGAGACCGCTCAGGTCGCCCGCTGGCACCTGCCGCGTACGCACTACCTGGAGCAGTGGGGCGACGGGCGGGCCTACGACGGCACCCTTTCGGTCATCCAGCCGCTCATTCGCCCGCTCTACGACGACGCCCACTCGCTGATCGAGGTGCTCAACCTCGCGGCCACGGGCGTGGACGCTGGCGGGCACGACCTCGTCCGCGAGCAGTGGCGGAATCAACTTCCCGAGCCCTTCCGGGAGCAGTGGCGCCAGGTGCTGCACGACGGCTACCTGGAGGACACCGGATACGGCGTAGCCTCGGTCGGATCGGCGAACGTGCCCTCCATCGACGCGCCGTCCTCCGAGCAAGAGCTTGAGGTCGTTGTGCGCTCCGATCCGACACTGATGGCGGGGCGCTTCTCGAACAACCCGTGGATGCAGGAGCTTCCGGATCCCATCACCAAGATCGTGTGGGACAACGTCGCCGTCATGAGTCAGGCGACGGCCGAGGAGCTCGGGGTCGAGGTGCAGCGCCGCGAAGGCAACTTCTACGCCGACCGCGTGGAACTGACGCTCGACGGCCAGACTGTGGAGCTTCCCGTATGGGTGCAGCCGGGCTACCCGGACGGCTCCATCGGCGTCTCGATGGGCTACGGCCGCACCCTCGCCTCCACCCGCGAGTCGGAGAGCACACCGTTCTGGGACACCACCGACGAGACCAACATTTACAACGGCGCGCCTGTGGCCGGTGGCGTCGACGCGTCGGGGCACGGTATGGACGTGGTGGGGGCCAACGTAGCGCCGATGCGCCCGACCAGGGGTCGTGTCACGACCGGCGCTGAGGTCACCAAAGTCGACAGCGGCTACCTGATTGCCACTACGCAGGAGGAGGGGAGCATGCAGGGGCGCCCCATCGTGCGGTGGGCCACGCTCGACGAGTTCAAGGAGGACCCGTACTTCGTCAACGACGAGCAGCCGCCCGTGCCGGAGCTGGGCCATGGGGACGACTCGGGCGGGCATGGGGGCGGTGCCGAAGGCGGCGGGCACAGCGGCGAGGGCCAGGAAAACGGTGGACACGGCGGCAGCGAGCAGGGGGGCAGCGAGCACGGCGGTGGGGGACATAGCGGTGACGGCGCAGCGGGCGACGTGTCGGACCACGGGCTGGAGGCGGGGCCGGGGGCTGACGCCCACGCCGCTGAGGACATGCCGGAGCAAGCGGCCCATGGCGGCGACGGGGATGGGCAACACGGGGCAGAGACGGGCGGCGAGTCAGTAGGGGATCGGCCGGTAGAGGAGCAGGAGGAGTACCCCATGGTCTGGCAAGAGGATCATCCGAGCGACCAGGAGGCCATGAAGGACAACCCCTACTACGACAACCAGTGGGGCATGACGGTGGACCTCAACACCTGCACCGGATGCAACGCCTGCATCGTGGCCTGCACGAGCGAGAACAACGTGCAGGTGGTGGGCAAAGAGGAGGTGAGCAGAGGGCGCCACATGTATTGGATCCGCAACGACCGCTATTACGTGAGCGAGGAGGAGGGGGACGACAATCCCGAGATGCTCATGCAGACGGTCATGTGCCAGCACTGCGAGAACGCACCCTGCGAGTCGGTCTGTCCGGTGGCGGCCACCGTCCACTCGCCGGACGGCACCAACCAGATGGTCTACAACCGCTGCATCGGCACCCGCTACTGCCAGAACAACTGCCCGTACAAGGTGCGGCGCTTCAACTTCTACGACTGGACCAAGACGCTGCCGACGGAGGTGCAGATGGCCCAAAACCCGGACGTCACGGTGCGCACCCGGGGCGTCATGGAGAAGTGCACGTGGTGCATCCAGCGGGTGCGCAAGCATCAGCGGCAGGCCGACAACGAAGAGCGGGACCTCCGCCCGAACGAAGTCGAGACGGCGTGCCAGGAAGCCTGCCCAACCGACGCGATTACGTTCGGAGACCTCAACAACCCCGAGAGCGACGTCGTGGAGGAGAAGAAGAACCCGCGCCAGTACCAGTTGCTCTCTTACCTCAACACGAAGCCGCGCCTCTCCTACCTCGGCCGGGTGCGCAACACGAACCCGCGATTGGAAGAGGCGTTGTCGCCGCCTTCACGCGTCACGTTTCACGAGTCACGAACTGTATCTTGGCAGCAGATTGTGGAAAGGAACCCGCACAGCGAAAAAGAACGCTCTGTTTTAACTCGTAGAATCGATCCCCGAAAGATTCGTGGAGACCTCTGAGAAACAGCTTCCTGCGGATCCCTCCGAGCCGCCCCCTGTGGGCGAAGGGGAGCCGGACCGTGATCGCCTCGTCAGGGGCCACTTGTCGTTCCACGACGTCACCGAGATGGTATCGCGGCACGCGGAGAAGAAGGCCCCAATGGCATGGTACGTCGCGTTCGCGGTGGCCTTCTCCGGGACGCTCCTGCTCCTGGCCCTGTTTGCATACGTGGTGTGGAACGGGATTGGCGTGTGGGGCAACAACCAGCCCGTCGGCTGGGGCTGGCCGATCGTCAACTTTGTGTTCTGGGTGGGGATCGGCCACGCGGGGACGCTGATTTCCGCCATCCTGTACCTGTTCCGCCAGCACTGGCGCACGGCCATCAATCGAGCGGCGGAGGCGATGACCCTCTTCGCCGTGGTCTGTGCTCTCATCTGGCCCACCTTTCACGTCGGGCGCCTCTGGGCCATCTACTGGACGCTCCCCATCCCGAACCAGATGGCCATGTGGCCGCAGTTCAAAAGCCCGCTCCTGTGGGACGTGTTTGCGGTGTCGAGCTACTTTATCGTGTCCCTCCTCTTCTGGTACGTCGGCCTCGTGCCCGACCTCGCCACGCTTCGGGATCGGGCCAAGAACTTCTGGCGCCAGCGCATCCTCGCCTTCTTCTCGCTCGGCTGGACGGGCTCAAACCGCCACTGGCGCAACTACGAGAAGGCATATCTCCTGCTCGCTGGCCTCGCCACGCCGCTCGTCCTGTCGGTCCACTCGGTCGTGTCTTTTGACTTTGCCGTCTCGGTCCTGCCGGGCTGGCACACCACCATCTTCCCGCCCTACTTCGTGGCCGGGGCCATCTTTTCCGGCTTCGCCATGGTGGTGACGCTCATGGTCATCACGCGGGAGGTGTATGGCCTGAAGAACCTCATCACGATCGACCACCTGGAGAAGATGAACATCATCATCCTGGTGACCGGCTCGATCGTGGGCTTTGCCTACATCACCGAGTTCTTCATGGCCTGGTACTCGCAGGTCGAGTACGAGCAGTACGCGTTCCTCAACCGCGCCTTCGGGCCGTACGCTTGGGCGTACTGGATCATGATGACCTGCAACCTTATCACGCCGCAGCTCTTCTGGTTCAAGCGGCTGCGACGCTCCGTGCCCGTGATGTTCGCGCTGTCGATCGTCGTGAACATCGGGATGTGGTTCGAGCGGTTCGTGATTACGATCACCTCGCTGCACCGCGACTTTCTGCCGAGCTCCTGGGGCTACTTCACGGCCACCTGGGTCGACATCGGCACCCTCGTCGGGTCGTTCGGCCTCTTCCTGACGCTCTTTCTGCTGTTCCTCCGGTTTGTGCCCATGGTGGCAATGTCCGAGGTGAAGGGCGTGATGCCGCAGGCCGACCCGCACTTTCACGAGCACGAGGGGAATGGGCACGTGGAAGGGGACGGCGAGCCGTACATCACGCCCGCCGAGCCGGCCCTGGTGAAGGCGTATCGGGCAGGCGGGACAGAGGACGAGGAGACCTCTGCCTAATCCGGTGTTTCTACTACGTTGTCAACTGTAATGCTTTGCTCGAAATGAGAGGGTTTTGGGCAAAGGAGAGTGTTGCGTACTACGTATTGCTTGAGAGAAGAACTGCTTGAGAGAAGAAATACGCACTACGCAATACGCACTACGCAATACGCATAGGCCCTCAGTGAACGGATACCGGATCGAAGAAACAGCCGACAATTTACAAATCACGGTTGACACTGTAGCTGGTTACTTTCGTTTATCCCTGCTACCGGAAACGCACTGCGCCACGCCATGCCCACGCTAATTCAAAACCTCAAGGCCCGGCTGGGGATCTTTGAGAGCGACGCTGACCAGGTCTACGGCCTGCTGGCAGAGTTTCCAGATCCCGGGGCCTTGCTCCACGCCGCCGAGGCGGTGCGAGAAGACGGCTACCGCCACTTCGACACCCACAGCCCGTTCCCCATCCATGGGATGGACGAGGCGATGGGGCTAGGCAATGCCGTGGGGGTAGGCTTCTTCACGTTCGGGGGCGGGGTCACCGGCTTTGCGGCGGCGTACCTCCTGCAGTGGTGGACGGCCGCCGTGGATTATCCCATCAACATTAGCGGAAAGCCATTCTTCGCGGTGGAGCCGTCGGTGCCCATCATGTTCGAGCTCACGGTGCTGTTCGCGGCGTTCGGGGCGGTGGCGGGCATGCTGGCGCTGAATGGACTTCCGCGTCCGTACAACCCGCTGTTTTACTCCGACCGCTTCCGGGGCGCGTCGGACGATCGATTTTTCCTGCACGTAGCGGCCAGTGACGGCCAGTTCGACGTGGAGGACACCGCCGCGCTCCTGCAGCGCCTCGGGGCTCGCCACATCGAGCTCGTGAAGGACGACGGTTCCGCCGATGTGTGAGGCCGTGCCCGCCTCCACTCCCTTCTCCAGATTTGCTCGTACGACCGATGCAACGCCTGTTTACGACCGGATTGGTGGTCCTGGCCCTGCTCCTGGCGGGGTGTCGGGGGACGCAGTCCGACAACCCCCCCTTCCACATGAACCTGGACATGGACTTCCAGCAAAAGTTTGGGCCGCAGGAGGCCAATCCGTTCTTCGAGGACAACGCTGCCATGCGGACGCCGGTGCCGGGCACTGTGCCCCGCGGGGAGCTCCGCGACAGCTCGGCCCTCTACCGTGCTCGGACGGAGGCCGGGGAGTACGTGGAGGAGATTCCGATTGCCGTAACCCGAAACGTGCTGAAGCGAGGGCAGGACCGCTATGACGTTCACTGCTCCGTCTGCCACGGGAAATCGGGCGCAGGAAACGGGATCATCATGCGGGGCGACTACGGATACACGCCCGCCTCCAGCTACCACATCGACCGCCTCCGCAACGCGCCGGACGGCTACCTTTACGACGTGATCGCCAATGGGGTGCGCAACATGCCGGCCTATGGGCAAAAGGTCCCGGTAATGGACCGCTGGGCCATCGTCGCCTACATCCGCGCCCTGCAGCGCAGCCAGAACGCCTCCCCCGACGACCTGCCAGCGGACGCGCTGTCGCAGTTGAAGGAGGACGGCGGCCCCGCAGCAAAACAGACCGGGGCGGAGTAGGCTCGTGATGCGTGAAACGTGACTCATAAAGTCATCATCCCTCTCACGCATCACTCATGACTCGCCACTCATGCCCCTTCACTCGTGACTCTTCCCCCTTACGTTTCAAGCCTGCGGCACAGCATTCCATGGGGAGTGGCTCTGAAACAAAACGACGAACTCACCACCCTTTCCGGGCTCTCGCGGTACCAAACTGACGTTTCGACGCCATGGCCGACGAAATCAATCGAAGTTCCTTCCTGAAGTGGCTGGTCGACCCGATCGAGTCGACGAACGACGTGGCGAAGCGGGCCTATCGGTTCGTGGGGAACCGGCGCGTCTGGCTGGTGCCGCTGGCCCTAGGCATCGCGCTGCTGACGGTCAGCGCCCTGGGCCTCGTGCAGAGCCCGGAGGATTTTTTCTTTGCCTATCTAGCGGGCTGGTCGTTCCTGCTGACCACGGCCCTCGGCGGACTCTTCTTTCTCATCTTCAACCACATCACGCGTGCCTCCTGGAGCGTCGTTGTGAACCGAATCAACGAGACCCTCGTGTGGGCCTTTCCGTTGCTCCTGGTGCTAGGAGTTCCCCTCTTGTTCGGGATGCACGACCTGTACCACTGGACCCACGAAGCCCTCTACGACCCGAGCAGTCCCCAGTACGACGAGGTGCTGGCCGGGAAACGGGCATACCTGAACGTGCCGTTCTGGAGCGTGCGAATAATCGTGTACTTCGCAGCCTGGACCCTGCTCTCGTACCGGCTTTACACCTTCTCGCTTCGGCAGGACGTGGATCCGGATCCGGAACTCCAGAAAAAGCTGCGGAGCACCAGTGCCTGGGGCCTCCCGCTTCTGGCCGTGACGACCGCCTTCGCGAGCTACGACATCCTCATGTCGACCGATCCGCACTGGTTCTCCACCATCTTCGGGGTCTACTTCTTCGCCGGGGGAACCCTCTGCGCGGTCGCCGTCATTTCGCTGGTCACCCTCCTCCTTCAGCGCACTGGCGGGCTGCTCCAAAATGTCGTGACGCCGGAGCACTACCACGACCTGGGGAAGTATCTCTTCGGCTTCGTCATCTTCTGGGCGTACATTGCGTTCAGCCAGTACATGCTGTACTGGTACGGTGGCATTCCGGAAGAGACGGTGTGGTTTCAGCACCGGCTCCGTGGAGGATGGGCCTGGCACAGTGCCGTCCTGGTGCTTTTTCATTTCCTGGTGCCGTTCCTGATCCTGCTCCCGCAAATCACGAAGCGAAGTACCGTCGTGATGTCCATCATGTCCGTCTGGATCATTGGCATGCATTGGTTCGATCTTCACTGGATTGTGCTTCCGGTAATCCGGGACGGCGGCGGGTTCCACTGGCTCGACATTACGTGCTGGTTGGGTTTGACCGGGATCTTCGCAGGGGCGTTAATGTACCGATTGGGTCGACACCCCCTCGTCCCGCAGAACCATCCCTATCTCGGCGAATCGCTCCAGTTTGAGAACATGTAGATGCTCGCGTTTTAGCCGCGCACCCGGGTCTGAAGGAAGCTTCGAGGCCTTTTCCGGTGATTTTCACCCGGGGGGTCGACCCTCTTCCGGACGTCTCGCGTTCATTTCGCCCGGTCAATGAAATAGCTCTCGTGCCATGGATTCCGAACAACGTCCATCGCTGTTTCTCCTTGCCCCCGCCGACGCTGTGTCGGTGAACGGGGGCGAGGTGACGTTCGTCTGGGAGTCCGTGGAGGATGTCGAGACGTACTCTCTGCAGGTGGCCTCCACGGCTCGCTTCGAGGATCCGGTCATCGACGCGGAGGTCGGCACCGAGACGGCGGTAACGGTCGGCAATCGCCTGCCTACTGACGGTCGGACGTTCTTCTGGCGCGTCCTCGCTGAGACGAAGGACGGCACCCAGAGGGCGAGTTCCATCGAGAGTTTCATCGCGACCACGGGGGCGGAGGCCGAGCACGAGGCGCCCGTGACTGGAGGGAAGGAAGAGCCGGTCACGGAACTCGCCCGCGCCGCCCGTCACGAAGCCACGACCGAGACCTTTGATTTCGCGGACCAGCTCGAGAGGGAAAAGGAGCGCGGCGTGGCGTACGAGGGGGTAGCGGCGAGTCGGATTATGGGGATCTCCGCCTCCATCATCCTCGTCGTGCTGGTGGCCGTCGCCATTCTTTTCGGGTGGTTCGAGCAGGTGAGCCAAAACGAGAAGATGGAGTCCGCAGACCGGCAGCAGTACCGCCAGATCCGTCAGGCCGAGTTGGAAGCGACCGAGAAGCTTCAGCGGTACGGGGTGGTGGACGGGGAGGAAGATGTGTACCGCATCCCGATTGATCGGGCCATGGAGCTCATTGCGACGGAGGAGTATCAGCAGCGGCAACGGTCCCAGTCGCCGTGAAACCGGAGGTGTATTCGGAACCGGCAGTTGGTGGGGGGAGGGCGTGGTGAGTGTTTGGCACCCGAGAGGGGAGGGAACCCCTCACGTGTCACGCCTCACGCAACCACGTCCAGCAGAGAAACAGTGGTAGGAAGCTCGTAACCAGAGAATGATGTCTCGCGTCCACTAACAATCCACCAAGACATGGGTGATTTTTGGCTCCCGGACGCGGCGTCTACGATGGCGCCGGAGATCGACAGTCTCTTCAAC
>PXTN01000077.1 GCA_003022565.1 Bacteroidetes bacterium QS_3_64_15
CGCCCTGGAGCGAGTTACGGAGGGACGCACGACGCTCGCCATCGCACACCGCCTCTCCACGATCCAGGACGCCGACACGATTCTGGTGATGCACAAGGGCGAGATTCGGGAGCGGGGGACGCACCAGGAGCTGTTGGCGATGGACGGCCTCTACCGCAAGCTCTATGACCTTCAGTACGCCGATCAGGCTGCCCCGCGAAGCGATGACGCTCGGGCCGACCGGCGCGTGCAGGCGTAGACGGGTTGGGGATGAGCGAAAGGTGCGAATGGGAGAAGAGCGCGTTTCCGAAATGATCACACTCGGACGCGTAACGAACGGCCGGGACAAGATACTTCCTACCTGTGCACAGGTGGCAGAGCGCTGTGGGCGTGTTTCCCAGCCGCCACCGGATCCTCTGTCAGCGACGGATTGCTTTCGGGATGTCTGACGACCGTACCGCCATTCTGTTCTTCAGCCACCGCCCCGAGCGGGAGTGGCAGAACAAGCAGTTCGTACGGCGGGACTACGCCAAAAATCGGCAGGTCGCCGAAGCCCTCTACGAGCACACGCGACAGGCGGTGGCCGAGAGCGGCGTTCCGGTGCTGGAGGTCACCGGTGCGCAGCAGCGAGGCGATTCGTTCGGGGAGCGGCTCGCCAACGCTGTGGCCGACGTGTTCGCAGAGGGATACGACCGCGTCATTGCTGTGGGGAGCGACTGCCCGACCCTGCACGAGGTAGACTGGCAGGCCGTCGCGGATCGGCTGGATAGGGACGCGCCGGTCCTGGGCCCGACGCCCGACCAGCAGGGAGCGTACCTGATCGGCCTCACCCGAGCGCAGTTCGACCGGCAGGCGTTTGCAACTCTTCCCTGGAAATCGTCCACGCTCTTTTCGGCTCTCAGCCGCCATCTCGCAGAGCGAGCCGGGACGGAGCCTGTGCGGCTTGCCCCGCGCGACGACGTGAACGGTCACCGGGATCTGGTTGCTCTGTTGCGTCACCCCACGTCTCCTCCTCGCGCCCTCGTTGTGCGCCTCCGTCGAGCACTGGGGGGTGCCGACCGCACGGCGCAGACAGAGCAGAGGAGCTCGACACGTCCCGTGCTCGAGCGTCGCTCCCGGGCGCCCCCAGCTCCGACGAGCAGTCGCGCCTGAGAGGCACTTCATCGAGAATACCGGCCCGAGTGCATCCTGTCGGTTTTCGGGCCGCATGGCCCGTAGGCGATCGAGCGGGCAATGTCTCTATGTCTCAGGACGGCTGCTCTGTGTGTCGCTTGGAGGGCCGGATGCCTAAGCAGTCCGTGTTCGGCAACCGTGCCCTCCGTGTCTCTCGGCTCCCCTGAGGTACGGGTGGCGTCCCTGCGTAGCACGCACGTCTCCCGGTTCACGCTCGTCGTTCCACCGTCGCGGACAGGTGGCTCGGGGAGAGCCCCTCGCTCGGCCTGTCGCCTATGTCTTCCCTGCTCTACCATGATTGCGCGATACGTTCCCCCCTCATCCTGGACTCCTCCGTACATCGTTCTTGCTGCTCTCCTGATCCTCGGCCTTGGCGCCGGAGGCGCCCCCGTGGCGCACGGGCAAGCTAGCCTCGAAGTGCACGCCTTCGACGTGGAGGCGAAAGCGCCAGTGTCAGACGTAAACGTTCATCTTGTAAACGGCGGAATCGGGTTCGAGTCGACACAGGTGACCGACGACCAGGGCATGGCACAATGGGGCGGGCTCTCCACGTCCGGCGCCTACACGGTGTTCGTCGAAGAGAGCGATCAATTCTACGAGGCGCGAGTGTCCGGCGTTGAGCTCCGGGCCAACCACACCCAGAGCGTCACGCTCCTCCTCCGGCCAGTGGCCGAGTATGAGCTCGAAGAGGTCGTGGTGAAGGGACGCCGAGGGGTTGCCGAGGTCAACCGGGTGAATGCGGAGGTGTCGTCGAGCCTATCGGCGGCTTCCCTCGAAGATCTCCCCGTGGAGGGCCGCAACGTTACACAAAGCCTCTACCGCCTTCCCAATGTGACCCCGTCGACCGGCTTCTTTCCGGAGGCGCCCAACGTAAGCATCAACGGCGCCAACGGCCTCTACACAAACTATCTCATCGACGGGATGGACAACAACGAGCAGTTCCTGGGCGGGCCTCAGTTTGAGGTGCCGACCGGGGCGGTGAAGGACGTGACGGTGCTCACGAGCACCTACTCCGCCGAGTACGGGCGCACGGGCAATGGCATCTTCAACGTGACCACGAAGTCTGGCAGTAACCAGTTCGAGGGCGAAGCCTTTTATCTTACGCGTCCGGGGCAGCCCATCGACGGGGAATTTACGGACGCGAGCGGAAACGAACTGCCACGGCGCGACCTGTCGGGCAACGCGGTGCAGAATGGGTTCCAACGGCACCAGGGCGGCTTCGCGCTCGGCGGCCCTATTGTGAAGGACCGGACCTTCTTCTTCGCCAACCTGGAACACACGACCGACTGGAAAGACAACCTGCTCGACGCGCCCGGCGTCCGCCAGACGATTGACGGGCAGAACCAGTTCACCTACTTCTCGGGGCGCATCGATCATCACTGGAATGACCGATGGCGCTCCACGGCGCGGGTGAATGCCAATCGCGTGCGCATCGATCGGCAGGGGGGCGGCCTCACCGGCGGCGTCACGTTCGCCAGCGCCGCCAATACGCAGCAGCGCGACGGCGTGCACGCGGCTCTGCAGACCACCTACGCCGGCGACCCGCTGGTTTACGAAGGCAACCTGCAGTACAGCTGGTTCAACTGGGACTACGCCGACGCTGCAAACCCCAACAGTCCGCAGGTTGCGGTACAGGATCCGCAGGGCACTACCGTCGCCGTGCTCGGCAACCCCGGCTTCACGTTCGACAGCGTGGAGAACACGATTCAGCTCCAGCAAAAATTAACCTATCAGCTCGGCCCCCACACGTTGAAAGCGGGGGGCGACGTGCTGGTGTCCGACCACAGCTTGGCGGGCGGCGGCAATCCGAACGGCAACTACGTGGTGCGCCTCCAGGATGAGGCAGCCCTGTCCGCCTTTCAAAGCCTGGACGAGCTGGGCCCAGGTCTGAGGCCCGGGGACCTCCGCTCCATCCAGAATCAGTTCACGGTAGAGAACTACAGCGTAGAGCTCCGCCCGTCCACGTTTGGGAGGCGGCAAGATCTGGTGGGGCTGTACGTCGAGGACCAGTTCGCGCCCGTGCCGAACCTGACGGTGACCACGGGGCTGCGGTGGGACTACGACAGTCTCACGGAAGGGGGCGGCGGGCCGGAGGAGGCGGACTGGAACAACCTGGCTCCACGCCTCAGCTTCAACTACGCGCTCGACGGCCGCACGAGCCTGCGCGGAGGCTACGGCATCTTCTACGACAAGATCGTCTACTCCGTCGTCAGCGACGCGCTCCAGCAAAACGTGAGCAGTCCGGCCTACAAGGACCAGATCCGTGTGCTCATCGACCAGGGCATCCTCCCGAGCGACACGGATGTCGACGAGGTGACCTTCAGCGGCAATCGGAGCGCGAGCTTCCAAGACGTAGACTACCTGGAGGGGCCGACCGGGTCAGAGTTGAGCAGCGATCAGATTGCGGCGTCGTTCAGCAACGAGCGCCGCATTCTCAATCCCAACGGCTACGAAAATCCGCAGACGCACCAGTTCTCGCTGGGTGTGCAACGACAGTTTGGCGACGACCTGCTGGCGTACGTGGACGTCATCCACACCCGCTCCTACGACCAGTTTCGGCTCCGCGACCTAAACGCGCCGGAGCCCTACGACATCTCTGCCCGCGAGCTGGCCATTAATCGTGCAGAGAATCTTCCCCGCTCCCGGGTCGAGGCCGACAAGACGCGGCCCGTCGACCTTTTTCAGCGAAATGCGGACGGCAGCATCAAATTCGACGCGGAGGGCAATCCGCTGTACAAGCCCGGCGTGGCGCGCAGCATTGTGATGACCGAGACCGAGGGGAAGGCGCGCTACTGGGCGGCGAACGTCAACCTCGTAAAGGACCAAGGTGACGACTGGTACTCGGGTCGACTCAGTTACACGCTGTCCCGGCTCCGCAACAACACCGACGACATCAACTTCCGCGCCGAGACGGCCCACCAGTACGGGGACGAATGGGGCCCCTCGGTGAATGACCGGACCCACGTCATCAGTGCCATCAGCTCGGTCTACCCCACCGATGGGTTGCAGGTGACGCTGGCGGGCCTCCTCCAGAGCGGGCAGCCCATCAACTGGGTGCCGGACGCCGAGGTGTTTGGTACGCGCGACCTGAATGGGGACGGGCGCGAGTATGGCGCCGCCTACGTGGGCAACAGTGACCGCTGGCCCGGGGCCGAGCGCAACAGTGGCCGTCTGCCGTGGTCCACGCGGTTCGACCTGAGTGCGCAGTACGCCTGGTCGATCGGGGCCGGACGCGTGGTGGCCCGCGCCGACATCTTCAACGTCCTCAACACCAAGAACCTGAGCGGCTTTGCCAACAACGCCACCCAGAGCAACCAGATTCAGGTCGGGCCGCCCGGCAGCGACATCGAAGAAAAGAATGCCGGTCCGCCGCGGCAATTCCAGTTCGGTCTGCGGTACGAGTTTTAGGGGTGGAGGCGTGGAAGTATGGAGGTGTGGACGTGAAGCGGGGTGAGTCGTAATTTGCTGCTCGGTGAAGCACTTAGTTTCTGAACTTCCATACGTCCACACGTCCAACCCTCCACACTTATGCCCGCTGTTGCTGCCATCCTTGGAAGTGCCTTTGCCGACGCTCTGCCCGGCGAACTCGATCTGACGCCAGAGGAGATTGAGACGGAATGGGGAAGGCAGACATTGTACCGGCTCCGGGCCGTCAAGCGCCCGGCGTACGTCCTTTTCCGGCACGAGCTGCCGCACCGCCTGCTGCCGAACCAGATCAACTACCGCGCGCAGGCCGCGGCGCTCCGGGCGGTGGACTGCGGGGCGCTCCTCGTCACCAGTTCGGTGGGCGTGCTCGACGCCGACGTGCCCCTCTACCGGCCGCTGCTGGTGGACGGCCTCCTCATGCTCGACAACCGCCTGCCCGATGGCAGTGCGTGCACGATGTTCACCAAGCCGTCGGACACCCACGGCCACCTCGTGTTCGACGAGGGCCCCTTCGCCGCGGCCGTCACCGAGCAGGTGCGCGGCCTGGCGGAGCAAGTGCAGGCGTCGGTGGCCGGCACGGTGACGTTTGCCTACGTACAGGGGCCCCGTTCCAAGACCGCGGCCGAAAACCGGGCGTGGCCCCGACTCGGCGCACAGGTCAACTCCATGACGCTTGCCCCCGAGGTGATTCTCGCCAACGAGCTGGAGATTCCGTGCGCGGGCCTCGTGGTGGGGCACAAGTACTCCATTCCCGACCGCGATCCGCCGGAAGAAGCGGCACTCTCCTCGACCCTCGATCGCTCGCGCGAGGAGCAGGAACGGATCGTGACGGCGTTTTTGCGGGGGGCGGAGCCGGTGGACTTTCCGAATTCGATCTATCGGTTTAACGAGTGATGCGTGATTCGTAACGCGTGATTCGTGATGCGTGAGGGTAGTATTTCGTATTGCGTCTATGGCGCTCGATTTCTGTATTCGGGCAAGTTGAAAACTGCCTGTGACCGACGGAGAAGTGTTGCCCTACATCCAAAAGCGGTGTCTCGGCTTCGAGCCGACGGGGCCGCCCGAGCGGCTACCGGGAGGCAACTTGAATGTGGTGTGGCGCGTGCCGGGGGCGGAGCGCTCCCTCATCGTCAAGTATGCGCCGCCCTACATCGCCGCGGACCCGGACACGCCCCTCGACCCGAGCCGGTTGCTCATCGAGGCCCGATGCCTGAAGGCGCTGTCGCCCAATGGGGGGCTGGCACACACGACGGAGTCTACAGTGCGGGCCCCGCATCCGGTGGACGTGAACGAGGAGGGTCCCGTGCTCGTCACGGAAGATATCGGCGAAGTGCCGTCGCTCGGTGAGTGGCTGCGGGCAGCGGGGGAGCAATCCCGAGCGGCCGACGCGGCGGCGCAGGGGCGGCGGCTGGGGCGCTTCATCGGGCGGCTCCACGCGACGACGTGCAACGACGACCGATACGCCGAGACCTTCGACAACCGCTCCATGCAGGAAACACGCCTCGCGGTGCAGTACCGGGGCGTGACGGAGATGCTGCGCACCAGCGGCGTGGAGGACGCCGAGGCGCTCGGACCACGGGCCGAGGCGCTCGGGGAGAAGCTTTTAGAACCGGGCCGCTGCCTGACGATGGGCGACCTCTGGCCCCCCTCGGTGCTGGTGGAGGAAGAGGGTCCGAATCTCTCCAGACTGCGACTCATCGACTGGGAGCTGGCCCACTACGGGCGTCCGCTGCAGGACGTGGCGCACTGGTGTGCTCACCTCTGGATGCAGCAACACCGCGCCCCATCGGACCCGGTCGCGGAGGCCGTGACGGCCCACCGCACTGCATTTTTGGCGACGTACAGCGACGCGCTCGGCGACGCCGAGGCCGCACTCTGGACCGACGCGGAACGGCGGGATGCGGCCGTTCATTTCGGCGCCGAGATCCTCGTGCGGGCCGTGGGGCCGTTCCAAGAAGGCTACGTCTACGCCGGACTCGAGGCCGACCATCCGGCGGTACAGGAGGCCGTGACGACGGCAGCCGCGCATCTCCGATTCCCCCGCGACGCCGACACGTCCCTCCCGCGGCTTGGACGGTAAGGACCTGTCACACGTCCCCCGTGTCTGCGCGGTACCGGGCATTTCTTCTCGACGTGTTAAAAACGACCATCCCCTCGTACGGCTTGAAGACCCCGACTCTGTGCACCGCACTGGTTTTTCGAAAAACCCTGTCTTCCGCTTCCATGACCGCTGTACCCTCCCGTCGAGCGCCCTTCTTCGTCCGACTCCTTCTGGTCGGAGCGCTTCTCCTCCTTTTGGGAGGACCCGTCTCCACCGTCGCCCAGCCGGATACCTCGCAGATTGGCGAGCCGAGCACCCTCCTGATTGAATCGGACACTGTCGAACGGGACGCCCCCTTCGTGGCGACCGAGCGACGAGTGGCCCGACGGATGCTGGAAGTGGCGGGGGTCACCTCGGAGGACATCGTCTATGACCTGGGGAGTGGGGACGGGCGCATTCCGATCATCGCCGCAAAGACCTACGGGGCACGGGGCGTCGGGATTGAGATCGATCCGGAGCTGGTGGCCGAGTCCCGAGAGCAGGCCCGTGCCGCCGGCGTTGCCGACCGGGTAGAATTTCGGGAGAAGGACCTGTTCGACGCCGACGTCAGCGACGCGACGGTCGTAACCCTTTACCTCTGGCCCGAGATCAATGTCGAGTTGCGCCCGAAGCTGCTCCGGCAACTGGACCCGGGCGACCGCATCGTGTCCCACGACTTTCGGATGGGGGATTGGGAGCCGGACCGCACCGTCGATGCGGGCAAAGACAAGACTGGGAGGGCGACCCTCTACCTGTGGACGGTCCCCAAAGAGGTTCCGAGCCGTCTGCTGGAGACGGGCGATAAACCGTAGACATCACACTTCTCGTCCACGGTGCGGGTCCCGACAAAAGTCCCAGTGGTTTCGCTGGCGAAAGGGGGAAGAGACGCCTCGATTCCTGTCCAACAAGCGACTACCGGAGGTTCAGATTGAGCACCGGCACCGGCCCGCCCGCCTCCGGGGCTACCCATACGAGCACCGGCCCCGAGTCGGCAAAGAGCGGCCCGTCCAGCGTTGCCTTCAGCCACTCAATCCACGCCTCCTCGAAGTAGCTGAAGAAGCGGCTGTTGTTGACGTGGCCGCCCGCATCCATGTCGCCCCACCGGACCGCGATCTCGGTCATGTGGACGTGCTGGGCGGCATCGGGAAGCGACTCTGGGTTGGTCGACATGAGACCAAGGTGGGCTTGCTGAGCGTAAACCGGCAGGGCCAGTATCCACCGGAAACGGTCCCCTTCAGGAGAACCACGAGTCATGAGAAGTGCGTTCCCTACCCCGCACTCCGAATTCCAAAATCCAAACTCAGTACAGCGCCATGTCGAACGTGCGGCGGTGCTCCTGGGTGAGGGGATGCTGTTCCCCGAGCAACGTGAAGAGAGCGATGCAGGCCTTGCGCGCCCCGTCGTCGTCGTAGTCGCGGTTGGTGCGCACTACCTCGATGAAGTTCTGGAGGGCCGTCTCGACATCCTGGTCGTCCAGCGCCTCGATGGCCGCCACGTACGTATCCTTCACGCCGTTCTCCGGGAAGGACGACGGGTCCTCGCCCCGCTCCAGGAGGCGGAGGATCGTCCGGACGCTTTCACGCATCTGGCGAAGATCGGGGTCCGCTACCTCCGCCTCGTCGGCCAGCACCTGGGCGCGATCGGCGTCTTTGAACACCAGCGCCCGCGCCATCAGGACCTGGGCGTCATCATGTTCGGGATTGTCCTCCAGCACCGGCCAGAGCAGATGCTCGGCCTCCTGATGATTGCCTTCGTCGAGCGCCTCCGTCGCCTGGTCAATGCGGCTTTTCTCCTCGCTCGGAAGGTTCTCGTCGAGCCAACGTTGAATCTGATGCTCAGGCTTCACGCCGGTAAACTCGGCCGCCACCTCGCCGTCCATGAACAGCTTCACTGCCGGAATGCCGCGGACCCCGTACTGCTGAGCGGGAGCCTGATTGTCGTCCACGTTCACCTTTACGAGGGACCAGTCGTCGGCCTCTTCGGCCAGCGACTCCAGGACCGGGCTGAGCTGCCGGCAGGGGCCGCACCACGGTGCCCAGAAGTCGACGAGCACCGGGTCGTCCGCGCTCGCGTCGATTACGTCAGTTTGGAAGTTGTTGACCTCGTAGGACATGGCAAAAAGATGGCTGATGGAAAAGCACGAGGGAGGGCTCGGACGAATCCAAGCTTAAATCATTCCGGGCCCCACGAGAGTTTCGAATGTGGCGGCCTCGTCTAGGATGGATAACACCTGTAAGGAACGCTCGTAAAAACATTCCATCGTTCCGCTTCTCAGTCAGAGGGAGAGCGTCCAGCCATGAACGATTCTGCCCCGGTCCTGTCTCCGGACGACGTAGACCGCATCGTGACACACATGAATGAGGCCCACACCGAGGACTTGGTCCGTTGCGTGCAGGCCTACGCCAACGTGCCGACGGTCGAGGACGTGCACATGACGAGTATTGACGCGTGCGGTTTTGACCTGACGGTAGACCGCGGGGAGACGACCGTCCCGGTCCGCATCGATTTCGATACGCCCCTGGAAACGACTGGCGATGCCCGGTCTTCGCTCGCAGAGCTGGCCCTGGCGGCCCGTGGCGACGCGGAACGATGATGGAATCTCCTGCCGCCGGGTCGGTGAGGAAAGGATCCCCGCGATCATTTTCGGGTACGGACGTGTCCCTTGTTCTGTAGCTTGAGCCCGACTTCACCCATGTACGCACTTGTTGAGCGACTTCGGAACTGGTGGCAGGCCCGTCGCACACGTCGGATTACAGAAGAGAAGGTCCGAGAGCGAGTGCAGCGGGGCGCTGCTTATCTCGATGAGATGGACCCGGGCTGGCATCGCCAGGTCGATCCCAACACCCTGGAGCTTGGAAGTGGGCGTCAGTGTGTGCTGGGCCAGCTCCACGGGGAGTTTCGTCTTGGATTGGGGCGTTCCCGCCTCATCAGTTTGTCGAGCGCTCCGCGGGCCAGTTTCTCGCCGGTGGCGTATGGCTTCAAGTGCGTAGAGGGCGTGTCCGACGAATGGCAGGCCCGCGACTACGAGCTCCTGACGGCGGCGTGGCGCAACGCAGTGCTGGCGCGCACGGGGGACGGCCACCGGGGAGACGGTCGTGCGGAGGATTCTCTTCCTGAATTAACCGTCTCGGAGACGATAAGTGGATCCGAGCCCCTATCGGTGTAGTCGATTCTTCAGGCGGAGGCTACTGACTCTTGCGTCTGGCCGGAAGCCGCCTCCACGGCTGAGTGGAACAACGCGTACCGCAGGCCGTCGGCCAGGGCCTGCCAGCTCGCGTCGAGGATGTTTGCGGACACCCCCACGGTGTTCCAGGTGCTCGTGCCGTCGCTGTGCTCGATGAGGACGCGGACGGTCGCCGCCGTGCCGTCCTGCGGCGTGAGCACCCGCACCTTGTAGTCGGAGAGGCGGACGGCATTGAGCGAGGGATAAAAGGAGTGGAGGGCTTCCCGCATTGCGTTCGAGAGAGCGTCGACGGGGCCCTTGCCCTCGGCCACCGCCAGGGTGCGCTGATCCTGCACCGTGAGGGCGAGAGAGGCCTCCACCGTTTGCTCGCCGTCGTCGTCCTGCCCGCTCCACACGCGCATCCGGTCTAGCCCGAAGAAGTCCGGCACCTCGTCCTGGATGGTGCGGAGGAGCAGTTCGAAGGAGGCCTCCGCGCCCTGAAACTCGTAGCCGAGGTGCTCCAGCTCCTTGATCCGCTCGACGGCCTGCGCGGCGGCGTCTGAGCCCAGGTCGATGCCCAGCTCCTCGGCCTTGTACCGAATGTTGCTCCGGCCCGACAGGTCGGACACGAGCGCTCGACGCCGGTTGCCCACGGCGTCTGGTTCGATGTGCTCGTAGGTGCTCGGTTCCTTCATCACTGCCGACACGTGCACGCCGCCCTTGTGGGTGAAGGCGCTGCGGCCCACGTACGGCGCGCCGTCGTCGGGGTCGAGATTCGCCACCTCGTTCGTGAAGCGGGAGAGGTCCACGAGGGCGTCGAGCTGGTCGGGCGGCACGCACTCAAAGTCCATTTTGAGCTGCAGGTCCGGGATGACCGCGCAGAGGTCGGCGTTGCCGCAGCGTTCCCCGAGCCCGTTGATCGTACCCTGCACGTGCCGCGCCCCCGCCCGCACGGCGGCGAGGCTGTTGGCCACCGCGCAGCCGCCGTCGTTGTGGGCGTGGACGCCGAGGGTCGTATCAAGCTCATCGTGAATCGTCGCGGTCACCTCGCGGACCGTGTAGGGCAGCGAGCCGCCGTTTGTATCGCAGAGCACCAGCGTGTCGGCCCCGGCCTCGGTGGCGGCCCGCAGCGTGCGGAGGGCGTACTCGGGATCGTCGGCGTAGCCGTCGAAGAAGTGCTCGGCGTCGTAAATCACGCGTGTCCCGTGCTCGCGCAGAAACGCCACGGAGGAGCGAATGAGGTCCAGGTTCGTCTCCAGCGAGACGTCGAGGGCCTGCTCCACGTGCAGGGTCCACGACTTCCCGAAGATGGAGACCACGTCGGTGTCGGCCTCAATGAGGGCCTGCAGGTTGTCGTCGTCCGACGAGGGATTGGCGGCGTGGCGGGTCGAGCCGAACGCACAGATCGACGCGTGGGGCCACTCGGCGTCCTTCACCTGCTCGAAGAAGGCCTGGTCCTTTGGGTTGGAGCCGGGCCAGCCGCCCTCGATCACGTCGATCCCGAACGCGTCCAGGCGGCGAGCAATGCGCATCTTGTCGCGGGCCGAGAGGGTGACATGCTCGCCCTGGGTACCGTCGCGGAGGGTGGTGTCGAAGAGCTCGACCGTGTCCGTCATCGTCATCTGCGTCTGTGCGTGTGGGCGTTTCGGCGTTTGGGCGTTTGGGAGATAGGGGAATGGAAGTGTAAG
Organism: Bacteroidetes bacterium QS_3_64_15; assembly: GCA_003022565.1. Lineage (GTDB taxonomy): Bacteria > Bacteroidota > Rhodothermia > Rhodothermales > Salinibacteraceae > Salinibacter. The sequence continues at coordinate 11,510 of PXTN01000077.1, forward strand.
AAGAGACTCACGCCCATACCCCATCACGCCCAAACGCCCACACCGCTGCTATTCATTTGAAGCCGTGGAGGGAGACGTCGACTGGTGAGGATCCGCAGATACACTCGTCACCGCCCCGTCGGCAGCGGAGCCGAAGAGGAACGCGTACTTGGCGAGGACACCCGTGGTGTACTGCGGCTCGGGCGGCGACCACGCGTCGAGTCGGGCGTCGAACTCGGCCTCGGACAGGTCGACCTCCAGGCGGCGCTCCGGCACGTCGATCCGGATCGTATCGCCGTCCCGGACGACTGCCAGCGGCCCCCCGGCGGCTGCCTCGGGGGCGACGTGGCCGATGGAGAGGCCGCGCGTGGCGCCGGAGAAGCGGCCGTCGGTGATGAGGGCGACGTCCTCGGCGTGGCCCTGCCCGTCGCGGGCGGCGGTCACGCCCAGCATCTCGCGCATTCCGGGCCCGCCCTTCGGCCCTTCGTTCCGGATGATGATGGCATCGCCGGACTCGATGTGACCCGCCTGCACGTGCTCCGTGGCGGCCTCTTCGCTCTCGAAGACACGTGCAGTGCCCTCAAACTGCCAGTCGTCGGCGCCCGTGATTTTGAGGACCGCGCCGTCGGGCGCAAGATTGCCGGTGAGGATGCGGATGGCGCCCTCTTCATTCTTGGGATTGTCGACCGGGTAGAGGTAGTCCACGTCGAGATCCGCAATCGCGGGCGGGTCGACTCGATCGAGGGCCTCGCCGAGCGTCTCGCCCGTGACGGTGAGCGCACCGCCGTGCAGCAGTCCGGCATCGTGCAGTTCCTTCAGCACGACCGGCACGCCGCCGACCTCGTGGAGGTCGTTCATCACGCGGGAGCCCCCCGGCTGGAAGTCCCCAATCTTCGGCGTCCGCCGACTGATGTCGTCGAACTCTTTGATCGAGAGGTCAACACCCGCCTCCGCCGCCATGGCGAGCAGGTGAAGCACGCCGTTCGTGGAGCCGCCGACGGCCACCTGTAGGGCAATCGCGTTCTCGAAGGATTTCTTGCTGAGGAAGTCGGAGGGCCGCCGCCGCTCCTTGACCGCTTCGACGGTGAGCCGACCGGTCTCGTGGGCCACCGCGTCGCGGGCCTCGTCCACCGCGGGCGGGCTCGCGCTCCCCAGCGGTGCAAAGCCAATCGCCTCGCTGATCGACGCCATCGTGTTGGCGGTGAACATGCCGCCGCACGACCCGGCGCCGGGGCAGGCGTGGCGCTCCATCTCATCGAGCTCCGCCTCCGTCATCTGCCCGGTCGCCACCGCGCCGCACGCCTCAAACACATTCTGAATGGTGACCTCCTGCCCGCGGTGCCGGCCCGGCATGATCGACCCGCCGTAGAGAAAGACGCTTGGCAAATCGGCCCGGATGGCCGCCATCATCATGCCCGGCATGTTCTTGTCGCAGCCACCCAGGATGACGAGCCCGTCGAGCCGCTCGGCGAAGGCCACCAGCTCCACGGAGTCGGCGATCACCTCGCGGGAGATGAGCGACCCTTTCATGCCCTCCGTGCCCATCGAGATGCCGTCACTCACCGTGATGGTGCCAAACTCGATCGGCGTGCCGCCTGCGTCGTGCAGGCCCTCCCGCGCCTCGTCGGCGATGCGATCCAGGTGCACGTTGCAGGGCGTCACGTCCGCCGCGGGGTTGGCGATCCCGATGAGCGGCTGAGCGAGGTCGGTGTCGTCGTAGCCCATGGCCCGAAACATGGCCCGGGCCGGAGCGCGACCGAGCCCTTCGGTGACGTCCTGGCTCTGGATCTTGTCGGAGTGGCCGTTGGTGGAGGACATTGGCGGAGGAGGAGAGTGGAAAAAAGGTAGTGCTATTTCCATTGAACGTGATACGTGATGCGTGAGAATGTGACGTGATGCGTGAAGACGTGAATCGTGAGAGGAGAGCAGCCTCACGCATCACGCGTCACTCCTCACGCACCTCAGCATCCGGCAAACTCATTCAAGTAGGGCACCCGATCTGCGGTCTGCTCTACCTCGTCCATGTAGCTCTTCATCAGAGCCGTCGTGTCCCAGATGCCCTGCAGGAGGGCCTCCCGCTGGGCGTCGCTGATGGTCACGTCGAGTGTCTCGTTGCCGACCGTGACCGTTTCGTCTTCGACGTCAATCGTCAGTTCGAGCGCCGGGTCGGCTTCTACCTGCTCCATGATCCACTCGACAGTCTCGGGGTCGGCGGTGGCGGTGGGGAGGCCGAGGGCCTGGCAGTTGCCCGCGAAGATCTCGGCGAACGACTCGCCGATGAGGCCGTCGATGCCCCAGCGCATGAGCGCCTGCGGGGCGTGCTCGCGCGAGGAGCCGCAGCCAAAGTTTTCATTGACCACCAGGATGGTGGCGTTCGGGTAGCGGTTGAACGGGTGGTCGTTCAGGCTTCCGTCGTCGTCCCGCCGCACGTCGTAGAAGGCGTACTCGCCCATGTTGTCGAACGTCACCTCCTTCAGGAAGCGGGCGGGGACGATCTGGTCGGTGTCGATGTCGTTGCCGCGGACGGGAACGGCGGGGCCGGTGACGGCGGTTACGGTTTTGTCCGTTGCGGTGCTCATATTGAAGGACGTGATACGTGAAGCGTGATTCGTGAGATTGCTTTGTTCTGACCGATGAACTTTTCTGACTGGCAGGATCAGGTTCCTCCATCGATTCGGGAGGACACCCTGTGGGACCTTGAGGCCTATCGGCTGAGTCTATTTGCGTCTGACGTATGCTGGCAGGACATCCGGAAGCTCCACGAGGAGTCGAATGCGTACTCGCTCGCGAATCAACTCTACCGGGCCGTCGGGTCGATCAGTTCAAACATTGCGGAAGGCTACTCGCGAGGGACGGGAAAAGACCGAGCCCGTTTCTACGAGTATGCCCTCGGCTCTGCGCGGGAAAGCCGAGACTGGTACTACAAAAGTCGGTTCATCATCGGGGAGGAGGTCGTGGATCATCGTCTCGATTTCATGACGCAAATCATCCGGCTCCTTCTCGTAATGGTCCCTGATCAGCGAGGCGGAGAAATTCAAGAGCCTGATTCGCAGTACGGCGCGCCCGAATCTGGTGAGGCAGAGCTTCTTGAGGAGGTTCCCTTTGCGCAGTAGTCACGCATCACTCCTCACGCATCACGAGATTACAGCAGCGTCCTCACGTCTGTCACCTCCCCCTCCACCGCAGCAGCCACCACCATCGCCGGGCTCATCAAGACCGTGCGTCCGTCCTTGCTGCCTTGACGGCCGATGAAGTTGCGGTTCGAGGACGAGGCGCAGAGCTCGCGGCCCTGGAGCTGGTCCTCGTTCATCCCGAGGCACATCGAGCAGCCGGCCCCGCGCCAGTCGAACCCGGCTTCGCGGAAGGTGTCGGCCAGGCCCTCGTCCTCCGCCTGCTGCTTCACGCCCTGCGAGC